>JAVHLM010000069.1 GCA_031082125.1 Candidatus Eremiobacterota bacterium | reverse complement strand
AGGTAAATGGGAAATCCACAGGAAAATCTGGTTTAGTTAACCGGGCTGGGACACTTTTTTGATGCCACCGGGTTCCGCCTTGCACAAGAGGCGGGGTTTAAAATGATTGAAGTGATTATTGACATTCCTGTCCCCGGGGACCCGGAAGACCCTGCCCAGTATGACTTTACCCTGCTGGATCAGCAGGTCTCGGCAATCCTCAATAGTGGCGCGGAACCGGTGATTCACCTGATACCCCCCCGGGTAAAGCCATCTGACAGCGGCAAATTTGCCTCTTATGCAAAAAACATAGCGAGGCATCTCACACAAGGCTGGGGTAACGGAAATACCTTTGAGGTAAAAATTTTCCGCTTCGGCAACGAGCCGGAGCTGAGCATTTTCTGGAGCGGCACAAGGGAGGAGTTTTTTCAGACTTACGAAGTATGGGCCAAGGCAATGAAGGAAGTGAGCAGCAGCTTTATACTGGAGGCGCCAGGCTTTGTGAGTCCCTTTGGCCAGGATCATTTCAGCTCAGCAGGAGAGATGAAAGATCTCAATGACTGGGTAAGCGATTTCCTGGATTACTGCACATCCCACGATGTCCCTGTTGACATTGTCACTTTTCACACCTATTCGCCCATTCCCCGTACTTTTTATGAAGGCACCGCCATGATGCGGAAGGAGCTGGAAAAATATCCCTCCTTGAGCCCCCTTTATGGCACCCCCCGCCTTGGAAATGATGAATGGAGCTTCATGACAGGCGATCTCTGGAGCGGATCCTATCATTCGCAGTTTGACAGCGCGTGGGCTGCCGCCCATAATATAGGCAGCCTCATACATATGATTGATCAGGGCGCGAGCCTTTCCATTCGTTATGGCGGACCTTTCAACGGCACCCAGGGAGACGGCCACGATTTTCTCCTCACCGACGGCTACGGGAACGGCAAGCCGGCCTATTATGCCTTTGAAGGCTTTAACTGGCTTGCAGGCAAAGTGCGACTCTCGTCAAGCGGAGGCGACACGATGAATTTTTCAACGCTTGCAGGCCATGATGCGCAGCAGCTTGTAGTGGTCATGGCAAGCTTTGATGTAAAGACATACCTGGAAAAGTATGAGCCTGCAGGCAGCCAGGCATGGAAGGAATACAGCCTTTATGCTTCAAAGTACGGCACTCCCGCGGTGTGCCAACGGTTCAATCTCACCTTTAGAAATCTCCCCTGGAGCAGCTCCCGGCAGGTGGTGTATGAGCATTATGCCGTTGACGACACAAAAAAACTGGAGCTTGTCGAGGCAGAAGAGGTGGAGGGAAGCGGCACTCTCTCATTCAGCGCCGCGATGAATGCCCCTTCCGTCCATATTGTAAAACTCCATGCCCGGTAAAAATTTCGGGTAACTGTGTTATCTTATGAGCTGGCATAACTCAAGGTTTTACTGCTTCCAAATCTGTGATTTGGAATTTCTCCAGGCACCGGGCAGTATTTTACCTTCTTGGGCGGGATAAGATGGGAAATCAGGCGCAGATGAGAAGCGCCTGTCTTCAGGGCGCGGGCAGGTGACAATCATCACGGTGCGGGCCAGAAGCTCCCCAACGGCCTCGGTCTCTGCGACATGAGCGGCAACGTGTATCTTTTCCCCTTCACCATGGAATCGCCGGAACCCGCGTCAGGAGACCCTTTTCATAGACCAGGAAAGGGGTGCCTTCCGAGAGAGAGCCGAAGGTGAAGATGAGATCATAAGGCGCCCTGCCCCTCACGGTGAGGGTCCGCAGGCCGTGGAGGAGGTGAAGGTGGCAGGCCTCGCAGAGCACAATGAGGTTCCAGGGGTCATCGGTGCCCCCCTGGGAGCGCCTGATGATGTGGTGCACATGGAGGTTTCTGCGGCACCGGCAGCCCGGGGCCTGGCAGCGGAACCGGTCCCGCTTCAGGATTTTATGGTGATGGGCCGCCTTTTTCAAGGTTCCCTCGGTCTTGAGATAGTCGGCAAGGAGGGCGGCAAGGAATATCTCTTCCGGTTGGCCCAGGTTGTCAGCGCCTTCCGCCTGAGCGATATGACTGAGAAAAGCCCGTGCCGCCACGTTCCAGACCTGATCAAGCTCCCGGGGGAGAAAGAACTTTATCATCATGGAGCTCCCTGCCGCCGGCGAGGGATCTCCCGCCGTGAGGATATCCACCAGGAAGGTCTCCTCGGGGCTCTCGCCGTGGGGAATGGTGCAGAGCTCCCTGGCTTTTTGCCCCGCACACAGCCTGGAATCTTTTTCAATTTTCTTGGAGGCCTCGGCGGCGCGCAGCTCATCGACATCGCTGAAATACTTCCAGGGCGCATCGAAGCGCCTGTCGCGGCTCGCAACGAGCTCCTCGTCGTCTGACGCGAGAGGCCACGAAGAGCAAAGAGAGGGGCCTTGATACCAGGACCCTGTCCTTATGCAGTCCTGCACCTCCGGAGAAAGGCCCCGGAACCTCTCGTCGGTGAGATAGCGGAGGCCGGGAAGCAAAGTATAATTGTGGGAGACCAGGCAGTCATATTCAAGGATCCTGGCAACTCGCCCCGCCTCTTCCCTGAGGTCCGCCGTGGGCACGCTCGCGGCATAGGCAATCCACTGCGATTCATTCCTGGAGTCCACCAGGGGGAGAATGAGGCGCGCCTGCTCCCTGGTGATGACGCCCTTCCTGAAGGCGTCTTCGGTGAGGGAGTGGCGGCGGAATCCCTGGGCGAGCCTTATGAGCTGGCGGGTCTGCGCCATCGAGAAGCCGCAGCGCTCCCCTGCATAATCCTCGATGAACTCATAGCCGAGAAGGCGGTGGAGCTGCCGCTCATCCATCGCCCGCAGGAGCATTCCCGCGGCCACGTCGAGCCGCTGGCGGATGGAGGCGGCCCTCCGGAGGCGGCCCGCAATCGCCCTGGCGGAGACCCCGGCGTCTTTTCCCGGCCGGCACTCTTCCAGCCACGACGGGAAAAAGATGCTCCAGGGCTGCTCCCAGGGAGAGCCGCAGGAAGGGCCTCCGAAGGCCTGCCCGACAACCTCATCGGGATCGCTCACGCGCCGGTTTCCTATCCTTCTCTTCATGAGGGGCACCCGTGAGAAGAGGGGGCGATTTCCCTTGGCATCAAGGGCCGGGAGCTCCGGGGCGACCTTCCCCGAGGCCAGGAAGTTGGCAAGGAGGGCCTCGACAAATCCGGCGACAGGCCCGTCATAGTGCTCTTTGTCCCTGAAGAGGGAGAGGGCGAAGTCCCAGGTGAGGGCAAGTGAGGGCGGCACGCTGAAATACATCATCGTGCCCTCAGCCTCGTCGCCGTGCGCATCATCGCACGCCCCGCCCGCCGCGCGCAGGCTTCCTTCAGAACCGGGCGCCCCATCGGCCTTTCTTTCAGCGAGAGCCCTTTTCACTTCCCTCTCAAGGCCGCACAGGGAGCGCACCTCTGCAATGGCGAGCCACCAGGACTCATTCTCAGGCGTGATGACCCTCGAGAGATGCCTGAGGGCGCTCTTTGCGATCCTGCCCTCAAGATAGGCCTCCCGCGTGAGGGGGAGCGCCCTGAGAAGCTCGAAGTTGCGCATCAGCTCCGAC
>JAVHLM010000068.1 GCA_031082125.1 Candidatus Eremiobacterota bacterium | reverse complement strand
TGCCCCGTCCCACCTATCCATACCACAAGAATCCCAGTCAAAATTACTGGTAATCTGACTGGAATTCAGTGAATTAGTGGTTCCCATCTGCCGGAGAGCCGTTATCAAAGCCCTCTCATTGCCACTCACTTGAAATGCACGAGGTGACAGTCGTCTGGAAAAGCGTGAATTGTGACAAGGCGGAGAAGCACCCTGTCAAGCGCCTCCTTGAGCTTGAGAAGCTCCCGGATTTCCGACTGAAAGCTTGCGAGGTCAAGCGCCTCATTCTGCAGCCTCTTGGCGAGGCAATAGGCAAGAGGCGGGAACTCGGATTTCACATCCCTGAGCATATTCTTCAGGTGAATCATCGAATACAGGTCGTAGGTTTTTATCAGGGCGCCGGTGTCCCTCAATGCCACGGCAAACTCAGGGAAGCTCCGCCCGCTCTCCTCGACAAGGGCACAGAACAGAATATGCCCCTGCGCAAGAGAAAAGTCCTGGAGAAACCTGGAAAGAACATCAGGATTTCTCATCAGGCGGGTGTGCTCCAGGACCGCACCGCTCTTCTCCATTATCACGACAGGGCAGGGATCTTCGTAAAGGTCAATACCGCAAGCAAGAAACATATGCCATCCCTCCTTTTCTATGCAGCGCTTTTCTCATCGTCGGGAAGCTCGATGAGAAGGTTGATGTCAACATTTCTCCTGATGAGATTTTCATCAATCCTCTCGTTCCGGTGAATTGCCGCGTGGATGAGTGACTGTATCGCCACCTGGTTCATCACTCGCGGAAGGCCCCGCGACATCTGAAACATGAGATTTACAGCCCCGTCGGTGAATATCTCAGGAGCACCGTCAACACGAGAGAGATGGTAATTCACATAGGCCCTCGCATCGTCAAAGGAGAAAGGGCGCAGCTTATGGCAATAGGTGATCCTCTGGCGGAAGGCGGTATGGGCATGCTCTCTCAGCAGGTTCTGGAGCTTCTCGGTGCCGCACATGATAAGCGAGAATCTCTCGTCAGAGTCCATCTCGAAGTTCATAAGGAGCCGGATGCGTTCCAGCACCTCCCGTGAGAGATTGTCGCATTCATCAAAGATGAGGACGGGATACTTCCCCATGGTCTCCTCAAGTCCGCCGAGAAAGGCATTCACCGAGTCGAACATGTCGGCGATGTAAGGGGCGGGAGGAAGCTGAAAGGTCCGGCACAGGGAGCGCATGAATCCCACAGGGGATATCCTGGTGTTCCAGAGATAGTAGGGCTGATAATGCTGGGGCGAAAGCTCGTCCTTGAACTTCCTGAGCGTGATGCTCTTGCCCACGCCGGGACTGCCGATGACAAGAGAAATCCCCCTCACCTCGAGGCTGTAGTGAAGGCCCTGAAGAAGCTCCTGCTGGCTCTTCGCCTGAAACATCTTTGATGACCAGACATACTTGGTGAAGGGTATCTTCGAGAAGGCAAAAAATGTCTGGAGTCGTCCCCTGTCAAACTGCTCGATATCCTCTTTCCTGATTTTCATAAAGAATCTCCTTTCTGCAGGCGGTCAAGATAAAAGCTGATGTGCAGATCTGCCGGGCAGTCCGCAAGCATATTCTCAAGGGCGCCGGCCACCTCAACGAGATCAAGGGGACCACATCGTGCCCAGTGGTCTCTCAGCGCCTGCTCGTCAAACACCTCCGCCGCCACCCGGTTCCTGAATAACTCAACAAAGGCATCAACGGCACTGAGCTCTTCACGGTGAAGAAACTCTTCCCCGGGCCTCGGTGAATCGTCGCCTGCCTCATGGCTCTTCACAAGAAATCCCAGGTAGTCGGTCTTTTCAGCGGGCTCGGGGATTTCGGAGGGCGGAAGAACCTCCCGGGGAGGCCTGCGGCGCCGGGTGACGAAGGGGTGCACACGCTCCTGGAATTTCCCTCCCGACCATATCTCTATGACCTCAAGATGCTCGGGATTGTAGCGGACCTCAACTTTTCTCCCGCAAAACCGGGTTGATACGCGGTAGCGCCTGGTGAAAAGCTGAATCATGGCACATTTGTCCACCCTGCGCTCCTCTCTCCAGAGGAATACCGTCCTCAGTTTCTCCTCATTGACATAACGAAACCGTCCGGCATCTCTCTGCCAGCGCTCGCGGGGAGTGCACCCGAGCTCGCTGTGGCGCCTGCGGTTGTATTCATACTCAACCCATATGAGAAATGCTTTGTTGAGGTCTTCAAGAGTGGTGATGTGCGAGTCTTTCAGCTCGGCGAGGAAGTTGGTGGTGCAGAAGGCATTCCATGCCTCGATCTTACCGTGACCTTGAGGTCGTCTCACGCTAGTAAATATTGGTTTGTGGATGCCGAGCTCTGCGCAGACCCTCTCCATATGTTCTGCTCGATACACAAGCCCGTTGTCGTAGTATACGGCACGGGGTCTCCCACACCGCTGAATGGAGCGTTTGAAGACAAGTTCGAGGGCCGGGAGATCTCCTTTGAAGAAGAACCTTCCATAGGGCATCAGGCGCGAGGCGTCATCAAGAAAGCCATAAAGCCAGGTCTTTCTCTTTGTGCCTTGGGAGAGCGGGTCTGGAAGATAGGGGCCGCCCAGCATGTCGGACTGCCACAGGTCGTTGGCATACTCGGCCTGCCACCGTGCAAGATCTTTCCTGTCGGGCGCTTTGACACGGCGCGCGGAGAGCCCCCGCTCCTTGAGATGGCGGTGGAGGGTGGAGCGCTTGAGGAGCCCTTCTTCCGCAAAGCCCATATCCTCCATGATGGTGATGATTTTGTCGATGGATCGCTCAGCGACCTGCTGCTTGAGCTGGCAGGCTTTCACAATGGCCTCCTGCGGTATTCTGCCTCCCCGGGAGGAGCGGTGAGAATCTTTGAGGCCCTCAAAGCCCTCCTTCTTATAGCACCGGAGCCAGCGGCGGATAGCCTCGACACTTATCCTGACCTGCTTTCCTCCCGGGGTGACCCATTCTTTGTCGGCAAGCTCCCGGTAGCGCTTCATTTTCTCTCCCCGCGAGATGTCCATCGCGAGAAGCGGGCTGATGACCTGGTAGCGGAAGAGCGCTTTCTTAAGAGCCAGATCTTCGGGCATAATGCCCTCACCTCACTTTCCTTCATGATTATTCCAGTATAGACGAGGGAAAGGAGGGAATCGAGAGCATCGAGTGTGGGATCGGCGGGACAAAAAGGTGGGCCTGCAAGAAAAAAAATCCCACATGGCTCTCCCAAGAGGTATCAGGGAAAGTGTTATCGAACGTTGAGGAGGAACGGTCTTCGATACGTTGCGGATCGTTCTTGTGCCCGGGCCAGGAGCAGGCTTAATGGTGTGCAGAGTTGTGTGATCCCAGTGAAAATTATGCTGAAGGCTTCAGCAAGCGGCGAAACTTCCAGAGCTTTCAGCTTCCAGCACCGCGGAGGCGACAGACCATCAAGCGTTATCAACTCCCAGGCCTCGGGCACTATCTTTTCAAGAACCACCTCCCTTATGCTTTGAAGCGTTTCAAATGCGCATTGCCGTGCTCGTTTCAGATGGCGGAACAGCGTGCTCCGCGAAGCTGCGCCCTCCAGGATGCCAAAATCACATTTCTCATAGCCGTAAGAAGAGGAGAGGTACACCAAGAGCAACAGGAATATGACCTGGGTGCAGGCGTGAATTCTCTTGTGAAGGGATGGCGGTGTGATACTGAACGTGTGAGGACATTGAAGACAGTCCCACCTGCGGTTGCGAAGGGCTGCTTTGGCAAGCTTCCCGCCGATTAAAGCGAGAAACTGGCGGAGGTAGCTGCCGTGCCTGTAGAAGCTGGAGCCGCCACAGTGCGGGCATGCTGCGGGCTTGTGAGAGGCAAAAAAAAATGATCGCCCTTGAAGATGAAGGTACCCTGGCTGAATTTCAGGCTTCCCTTCTTTACCAGTTCTACCAGTGAGACGAGTTGACCGTCTGTCATCCCATTGAAATTACTGATAATCTTGAGAGATTCCTGTCAAAGGTAAATGGGAAATCCACAGGAAAATCTGGTTTAGTTAACCGGGCTGGGACA
>JAVHLM010000067.1 GCA_031082125.1 Candidatus Eremiobacterota bacterium | reverse complement strand
ATTACCAGTAATTTTGACTGGGATTCTTGTGGTATGGATAGGTGGGACGGGGCAAAAAAAGGGGCCGGAAGTGGTGCCGAAGAGAAGGGGGCTCAGGGCTCCCTCTTCCTGGGAATAATCTACCGTCACCTCTGCGATGCGTGCCGGCTCTGAAGTGCTGTTTCCGTCTGAGGTCTGAGGCAGGCACCCGCCTGTTGAGCCTCCGCCTCCACTGCTTCCACAGCTCGCTGAGCAGAAAACAACAAGGCAGATGAGGGCGCAAAGACCGGTCACTTTCCCTATTTTCATATGACACCTTCTTCCTGATTTGTGAAGGGGAAGGCCCTCACGAAGAGGGAGGCCATTGCCCTTTGAAAAGAATCACGGATATCCGGGGTGAATTGAGCTCTCTGAGAATAGTAACGCATTCTCTTTCCCTTTATTGTGCTGAGCCTGTCTCACTGATTTTTTATGTCTTGCCCGGTTCCGTAGCAAAATAATGAAAAATCATCCAGCGGTCGCCTGAAGTCCCGCCTCTTCCCGGCTCCTGACCGTAACTACTGACAGACTCCCGGGATTTGTCAGAGCACTCGATCCTTTTTCTGCCTTTTCACACAGATAACGCCATAATTTCAGCAGGTTGTGCGCCGCACAGATAAGCTTCCATTCGCTTGAAGGGGCCCTCCTGGTGCATGAAAATTGGAGTGCTCCCGTTTCATATTTAATATCCCCTCCACATAATGCCCCCCGGCTCTCCCTGCGGGAACTTTTATCTCTTCCTGCTTTTTATCCCCAGATTGCGGATTTTGAGTGCTCTGTGCCCTATCCAGTGCGAGGTATAGCCGCCAGGCTGCCAGGGGCCTTTCTTCTGGCCCGCGGCCAGGTCGCAGGATCCCGGGAATGTCACCTCGATCCGTTCACCTTTTCCGTAAGCCCGGCCGGCAATCTCGCAGTTCTTTCTGCAGGTGAGGAGCTTCCTGCGCGCCCTGATCTTCCCGGTGCTCTGCTCGATTACCTCCACGGTGCCGTCTATGGTCAATTGATCATAAGTAGTTTCTTTTCCGCTCCCGTGCTTTTCAAGCCACTTCAGAAGCACCTCTCTGGCCATCGCTGAAATCGCGACGCCCATGGTTTTGCAGGCAGCGGCCAGGGCGTCCTTCAGCTCGGGCTCCACGATGATATGAATGTCCACCTTGCCGCCCCGGGGGCCTTCGGGCCTGCACGCCGGGCATGCGCACCAGGAAGGGTGCCGGGGCTTTTCAGGGGCGGTAACTTTCTTCCTGTGGTGTGCCTGTGTGCCGGAGGCTTTTCTGCGTTCCCGCGGTGGAGTGAATACAGGCTCACTCTTCTTCTGCCCGGGAAGGGAAATCTCCGGCAGGCTGCTCCGGGACGGTCTCCCCCGTTTCTTCTTTCCCGGTGTCTCTGCCGGCTTAATGTTTTGTGAAGGCGGTGCCTGAAGCGCATCCTTCCGGGGGCGCCCCCGCCTCCGTGGCTCCGGTGAATCTGCCTTGCATTCTTCATTGCTTTTCAAAGTGCCCCTCCAATGCCCTGATCCTCAGGCCCCGTAATGATTTTCCGCCTTGTTCTTCTCTTCCATTAATCCGCTGCATTCCCAGCAGGTATGCACCATGGTCCCTCCATGAGCCTCAAGGCTCAATAAAATCTTATGCATTACCGGAGCCTTCAGCTTCTTGAAAAGATCCTTGAAGACCTGGGCATGCTCCACGGGAACAAGAATGGCTCCCTTGGAAAGCCGCTTCAGGCTCGCATAGAACTTGGGCTTCGAAACTCCCACTATCCGGCATATCTCTCTCACCGTGAGCTTCTTTTCTTCATAAAGCTTCAGGGCAAGCTTCCTCTTCTCCTCGTCAAGCGCCCTGGGCCTTCCCCCTTTGCACCCCCGCGCCCTTGCCGCTATTAGGCCGGCCGATGTTCTTTCTCTGATGAGATTCCGCTCAAATTTCGCCAGGACGCCGAAAATGTGGAAGATCAGCTTCCCTCCCGAGGTGGTGGTGTCGATGGATTTCTGGAGGCTCCTGAACCCTATCTACCGCTTCTCCAGGCTTTCCGTGAGCTCTAAGTGGAAACCGTGCATATCGACGAGCATGAGGTGCTTTTCCTCCAGTAAAGAAAATCATCTAGACACATATTACCATGACACAGATTTCTTTTACCAGATATCTTACCAGAAAAATCCCATGATTTCGCGGCGCCCCGTCCAAGTCCCCTGGAGTAAGAAAAATCCTCGTTTTCTTTACCTTAGGGTGAAGCCCTGTAATCTCCCGCTTTCCCCCAGTATCTCAAGGGATTTTCTGGCAAGTTTCTGCTGCCGGGAGGAGAGCTTTGAAAAAACAGCCTTCAGGGCGTCTTCTTCTCCGGAGTCTCTGAGCATATCCCACAGCGCAAGCGCCTGCTGCCTGTCTTTCTCGGCCTTTGTGGGATTCTTGCGCTCAGTGGAAATCATCAGCTTATGGATTGAATAGTTCGCGGGACGAGGCACCCTTATCGGTAATCCGTTATAATCTATGGTAAGAGCCTCATCTTCCAGCATTGACAGGAATCTCATCGGCTGAGGATTGATCCCGAATCCGGGTATTTTGTAAGGATTGGTTCTTCCATCGCCAACCTGAGGCACAAAGAACTCGATGATGAGCTCGGGGTGCTCATAGGTGGTATAGCCTTCGTCACCGTGGTATCTCACAAGAAAGCCGAAGTCCCTGAGGAATCTGCTGATATCGACCGTCTTCGGCGCCTTTTTCAGAGAGCTCGTGTCAAATTCAATATCCGTAGTTTTCCACAAAGGGGCCTTCAGCGAGTCCTTGAACATATGCTTGTAGAAGTAAATACACCAGCTCCCCACCACGAGGAAATGCTCAAGAAGCCCTTCTTCGCTTAGAGCTTTGAGGATTCTGTCCACGAATCTTATCTTTTCTTCCATACGCCAGCACCTTCATGTAGAATTTCACTTGTTCTTCCGACTTCTTCATAAGCTTCTGATATTCTTTTCTTCTTTGGATCTTCTCCCGGTAGTGCTGTACCTGATCATCTGACAGCTTTCCAAGATACCTGGTCACCACGCCCCCCGAGGGCCCCCAGAAGGAAAGATAGTAGTATTCTTTTCCGTTGATTCTCTTTTTTGAGAGGCTGCCGCGGGGGAGCCCGGAGATTGCCTTCCTGTATCCATCCCTTATTCTGATGGAGTTTTGAAGCTCTTCCTTCACCACATCAAGCATCATGTCCATGGCGGGCACCTTTTTAACCATGTTTATTTATTTAATTATAAATCATTGGTTAAATTGTGTCAAATAATATTATCAATGTCGAAATTATTTACTTTATGTGCCCTTTTGGTTATAATGGGAGTGCAAGTAAGTCCTTACAGGTTCCCGGGGTGTTTCGTTCCATAGTGTCCGTGAAGCCCCGGTATTTCAGCCTGTAAGGGTTTGCATTTTTTGGGCTATAAGCTCCTGCCTGTTCCTTACCTCCACATGCCGAGTGCTTTCAATGCCTTTTGCCAAAAGGGCCTTTTCATTTCCTCAAGGACTTTCACCAGCTCATTGCTGAGATTTTCCTTAGCCTTGGCTTCCTCTTCAAGCTTTGTCTTCATCTCCTCCAAAGTGTCATCCTTCTGCTGGATGGCAATCTGCACATTGTTGAGCACCTTCTTGGCCTTTGTCATCAGCTCATTCTTGCGCTCGAGCTCCTTTTCCATCGTGGAAAACCTTTCCGCCACCTCTTCCGCAGGTGCCGGGAGAAGCTTAATCTTGCTCTCCATCTCGCCTTTCTCCGCCTCAAGATTCAAAATCCTCTCCTGGAAAGTGGTCAGCAATGTTTCATAGGTGCCCAGGTGCTTTTTTAACCCCTCTATCACCTCGTCTTTTGCCTTTAATACGAGGTTTTCACCCCTTTCAGGGTTAAATTCACCCTTAAATTTTTCAGGGTTAAAACTTTTAAGGGTGAAAGAGTTGAGCCTCTCTGGCTCAATGCTGCTCAATTCCCTTATTGTGTCGGGTTTTATGTACCATGCCTCTCCATGTTTTGTCTGAGTTTTTAACCCTGAAATTTTACCGCTCTTTAAACGCATGCGAAGTGCGGGGACCGCTATTCCCGTTATCTGGCTTGCTTCCTTAAGGGTTAAAAGTGCGCCGTTTTTTTCACTCATTTTTTAGTACCTCCCCTTAAAAGCAGTTAAAAAATAATAAGAACACTGACTAGAAATGACTTCTAGCCGTGTTCCCGCATCCGATAACTTCCATAGAGCCGAAAAAATCCTTCTGCCAGCCTGAGGGGGGTAAAATTTTTAAGGGCTCCTGTCTGGACCCCTGCACAATTTCCCTGCTACGAAAATATTTTCACCCTTAATTTAGGGGTTAAAAGTTTTAACCCCTCACCTTTACCGATGGTGCCGGAAGTCTGGGAGAGGGTAGTTGTGAAATCCACGGTCATATTGTGCAGCAAGTTGCTGCACAATATCCCTGGTTCCATTGATGTTGCCTCAGGCGATAAGGGAGAGCATGCCCTCCATTTCCCCGACCAGCGCCCATAGTCAAGAGATTTTCAATAACCCTTCAAAATTTGCCCGATTTTCCCTTAGTACGGGGGGAAGATCGCCCTTACCTGTAAAAATCTCTCCAGACCCCCTGCCAGGCTCCAAAATCGCCCCTCATGTTCACCCTGATGATCCACTTTCCCGGATCATTTCCCCTCGCTCCCTCCCCTGGTGACAGTGCCGCCCTGGTGATAACCCTCACCGTCTTCGGGTTATCGCCAGGGCTAGACCAGGCCCCCTGAGCCGCAGCTTCTCTCCCGGCCTGCTCTCACTGCCACCAGGGCGACAACAAAGCTTTTACGTGTCTCTGTGGGCGGCCTCCTCGCCCGTCCCCTTTCCTCTTGAGCTCCCGGTGCTCTGCCGGGGGCAGGCTCGTCAGCCGTGTACACTAAGCCTTACCCGGGCGGCGCCTGCAGGGTTGATCGCCTGGCATTCTCCGGGATTTTGTGCATAGTCTTTGAGGCTGAAGACGCTGGTCTGGTGCCTCCCCCCGGGGGCGCCGCACCAGACGCACTTTCCCCCTTTTCTCTGAACCGGGCGCCTGGCGCGACCGCCCCCTCACTTTGATTTCCTGGGCGGTGGCTGGGAGCACGGCGAATGCAAGCCCGCCGCAGTGTATCGGAG
>JAVHLM010000066.1 GCA_031082125.1 Candidatus Eremiobacterota bacterium | reverse complement strand
AAAGGTAAATGGGAAATCCACAGGAAAATCTGGTTTAGTTAACCGGGCTGGGACATTTGACAGTTCTTTTCAAAAGCTCAGCCTCCCTCCTTTTCACGAAAAGCCCTGTACGGGTGAGCACATACATATGCGTCTGCGTGATCTTCATTGACAGAACTGCCTGATCCCATTCATCCGGCCGCCCCTTTCCCTTAAGCAGTTTGAGCCATTGCCTCTTTGCTTCGTTGAAGCACCACACTGCTCCCTCTACAGTGCAGAAATAGACATTATATCCTTCTATAGTGACCTGGCAGACTGCGAGAGGCACAGGGAATCCCACCTCCTCAAGCCTTTTTTCTTTTTTATCATAAGTGATGATGTTATGAAGGGGCCTTCGAGGACCATATGATTCCATTGAGCCTACAAAGTTCGGAATAAAATAGGTGCGGTTGGAGCTTGAGGCAACCCCGTTTATCTCATAACGGCCTGTGCCCAGGAGGGGAAATTCTTTTATCTGCTCCCATTTGTCTTGGTTGGCTGAGTACCTGAAAGGGCCGCTTGCAGTACAGATCAGGATGCCATTGCCATCAAGTGGCCAGAAACTTGAGGTGAATGGATTTGCATTCCTTCTGGGGAAATCAGCAGTGGAGGCAGAAAAGCCGATGTTATAAAGCTTATACTGGTATGTCGTAAGCTCAATTCGCGCAACCTCTAAAATGCCCAACTCAGTCGTACCTTGTATTTTCCTGAGGCCCAGAGGCTTCTTCGCTTTCACCCACAGATATTCTCCAGTAAGCAGCCTCGGGCCGTCAAGCATAAGGTCAACTGATTTATCTTTATTGACAAATATGTACCTTAGCATCCCGGACCTATGATCAAGTTCAATGAGTGAGCTCCGGTTGATCCCGATAATTCTTCCATCTTCGAGGTGCAGTGAATTCCATAGTTTCTCATATTGTTGCTCTTTTGAGCTCCTCCTCAGGCATATCATTGATCCGTCATAGAAGCCATGCCAGAAAGTTCCATTTTCATTATCATAGAGCCATACACTTTCTCGAAAAGTCCCTGAACGCGGTATATTCAAATATCTCCAGCGGCCCGTTCTCTGATCCATATACCAACCTCCAGGATCACTGGTAATCACACTCAGGTCCTCGCCTTGCAATACCATAAATGAATCCAGCGAGCTGATTGGGAAAAAAAGGCGCTCTCTGAAACGGGAGTTGCCTGTATTAAGGTAAGGAAACCTGTAGCAAGTCCATCCTTCCCTTGAGAAGACTCTCACCTTTTTATGTTGAACCTCTATCCAGGCGGTAAACCCGATGAATGCACCAGTAATCACGAGAAACATCATGAGGATGAGAAGGCCACATTTCCTGATCCGGTGTTTTCTCAGGATCCTGTAGGACAGAAGAAGATACAGTACCAGGAGGGAATAGATGAAATAATCATAATAAAGAAATACAAGACCAGCCAAATATCTCATCAATTCTTCAGCAGTCATATGGCTTTCCATAGGAGCGCGCCTAACTTTGATGCTCTGGTAAAGCAGCCACCTTGCAGGCATCTATGGAGGTTATTCCCGGATTTAAACAATTTAGTCACATTCGAGGAGCTCCTCCAAAATTTTATGAAGTAATCGAAGGCTGGCTCTCTGTGGATAAGAAGGAGCTCACCCTAACAGACAAAGTCAAAGTGTGAGAGATTGCCATATCTAGACGAGCTTCGCCAAGATAGGTTTGGACTTCTCCAGGAATTTGTTGTATACTATTCTGTGGAGCCCGGGGGGTGGAAAAACTGCGAAAGAGATTTTATCCTCTTCTCTTGATTGTTAGCCTTGCGATATTCCTTGCTTTCCTTGTTCCCAGGGGGATAGTTTATATCAAACAGGGCCAGACAGATGATATTATGGAAACAGTTTTTCAATACCAGTTTGATCATAATTTTTCAGGCAAGCAGCAAAATGCCAAAGCCTATTTCCTCTCTGCACTGGAAGGAAAAGACCCTGGCGAGAATGTGATCAGGCATTTTTCCGATCATAGACCCCCTGTGAAAAAGAAATCTCAATGTGAGGTGAAACAAGTCGGCCTTGGAGAACCTGTGATTGACAAAGAAACAGGAGAGGAAGGACTTCTGTTTCAAGTTGACTCCATCAAGTGGATCTCCTGGGGCAGAGCTGAGGTGAAAGGAGGTTATTACGAAAGCAGCCTGAGCGCCTCAGGTAATAAATATAGTGTTTTGCGAAAAGGGAGGAAGTGGATTGTCACAGAGGATATCTGTGAATGGCAGCAGTAAAAGTGCTGAAGCCATTTCATGCATTGATACTCCAGGGCTCAAAATTTACTTTCGGCTGGGCTTTCGTTTGATGGATTACAGGTAAAATTTATGAGAAAGTTATTTCCGGGAATCTATGATTTGAGCATTCCTCTGGCCTTGGTATGGGCTCTTCTCGCACTGTTAGTCTTATTGCCTCTCATCATGGTGGCAGGCTTGTTTATGGGGCAAAAACCCTCATATTTGCTTGCTTTGTGGGGTTATATAGTATCTCGCCTTCTCCTGGCGGCTTTTTCTTTTACCGTCACTTATATCATAGCGCTCCTGGTGACATATAGGATATTTCGCAAGATCGGGGCTCTGCAGAAAAACCTATTCATTTTATTGGTTGCATTGTTACTGGTTCTCTTCTCAGTGATTGGCATAGCGATATTCAGTCCTGTATACCAGAAGATCTTTCTGATGCTGGAATCATTGGAATCAAAGGATTCAAGACAATTGCTTGAGGTGGTGACAGTCACAGGTATCTCAGGTTTTATAGTGGGCTCGCTTGCAGGTTCATACAAAGGTTGGAATAATCAAAAGTATGAAACGAAACAAAAAACCCCTATGGGTCAAACAATAAGAGGAACGCAGTGATGAGGCTCTCATCCTTAATATTGACCCTGTTATTTATTATCAGCATCACCCCGGCAGCCTGGGGGACCATGATAATTGACAATCTCTATGCCTGTCCCCTGTGTGGCACAAAGGATTATTACAGCGTCGTGGTAAGCGGCGGGAGCTATATCTACGGTGAGCTTTCTCGATTTCAATTTGTTTTCTGGCCTTATACTGACTCTTTATGTCTCTGTGCATGCCAGAAGTGCCATTTCACCTGCCTTATGGATGATTTCAAAAGAATTCCGAAGGAACGCATTGAAGAGGTGAAAAAGGCCTTAAAGGGCACTTCCCTGCCACCTCCTGAATTGAGCAAAAAGAATGACAATCTATTCTGCGAGGGCACCTATTACTATATACCCATGACAGCAAGAATTCTCATTGCAGAAAGAGTCTATGAGGCTCTCGGGAAAAATGATAAGGAATGCTGTCTCTTTTACCGTGTGGCGGCCTTTCATTACGACAAGGCAGGAATGCTTGAGAAGGCTGCTTTATCGAGAAAGAGAGCCCTCGGTTATGCCGAAAAGCTCATCGAAGACCCTAAATACAAAGACCAGTTGAAGGAGTCATACCTCATCGCTGGAGCCATGCGGTATTTTCTTGAGGATTATAAGAATGCCCGGAGGGATTTTGAGAAAGGGAAGGCAGTGCCTTTTCACAACAATGAACTCACGGCAGAGGATGAGAAAAGCACAGAAGAGTATCTCAACGCTCTCATTGATGAGTTTCTTGAGTCACAATGCGGTCAGATTGACATGCTGCTTGCAATAGATTCAGGAAGACAACAGAAAGCGGCGGAGCTTCTTGACAGATACCCGGAGCTGGTCAAAAAAACGGTTCACCTGAAGCCAACCGTTGAAATTGTCACATTTCTTCACTTTGCAGTGAGAAAGGGAAAAGGAGAGATTGCAAAGCTCCTTATTGCAAAAGGTGCCGATGTAAACGCGAGAGACGAGAAAGGAAATACGCCTCTTTTTGAGGCTTGCCAAGATTTACCGGGTGAGACACAATCCAAGGATCTTATAAAGCTGCTTCTTGACAAAGGCGCAGATATAAATGCAAGAAACAGTAAGGGTAAAACTCTGCTCCATAATGCGGTTCTTTCAGGTAATGACAACGAGGTAAAACTGCTGCTCTCTTTGGGTGCCGATGGGTCAATCAAGGACAAGAGCGGGAACACTCCTTTGAGGTATGCAAAAAAGTATGAATTGAAGAACATCATCCAAATTCTGCAAGACAATGGGGTGAAGGAGTGATGGGAAAGGCCTTCCAGGACTTATTATTATGAATGTTCTTAATTTTCTTATAATGATGCTCTCGTTTCATACAAATTCTGCCGGGAATACCGAGCTTCCTCAGTGTTATGAATATGGTTATATAAGCTCTCCTTTATTATCACTATTATTATGGAAAGCGGACGAAAAGGCCTTAGAGGCATTATTGAGGTTTTAATCTGCTGAATGAAAAGGGATGAGGCGATGGCGAGTGACTATTTTTTCAACGCTGATAGTATCTTTGGAGCTGCAGAAAGGGGAGATATTATAAAAACAGAAGCCTTATTGTCAGAAAACCCCCAGTTAGCACATGCTAAAACTGCAAATGGCGGCATAACAGCATTGATGATTGCCGCAGGCCAGGGAAAGAAAGACATAGTTGAACTTCTTATTTCCAAAGGTGCTGATGTAAACGCTAAAGATGGAACTGGCATGACCGCACTATTTCGGGCAATGGTCAGCAAAGATATCCTCGAGCTTCTCCTTTCCAGTGGAGCCGATATTAATGTCAAGGCATTGAAGGGTATGACACCATTAATGTTTTTTACGTTATTTTGCGAAAAGACTTTCATCGAATTACTTATTCATCATGGTGCCGAAGTGAATGCCAAAAGTGATAAAGATTTGATCGATATATTAGGTCATTCATTAATTTCCAATAGTACTGAAGCGAATATAAAGAATAACAACGGTTGGACAGCATTGATGTTTGCCGAAGCGAGAGGAGAGAAAGACATCGCCGATTTGCTTCGTAAACATGGCGCGAAGGAGTGAGAGGGATCCACTTGAACTGTTATCGTAAGGGGGGGGCAGGACTATGTCATCAAGTAAAATGCACTATTTAATGATTCTTGCATTACTTATATCCCTTCTGAAGCCTGTCAAAGCTGCAGATCTGCCGGT
This sequence comes from Candidatus Eremiobacterota bacterium, assembly GCA_031082125.1. Taxonomy (NCBI): domain Bacteria; kingdom Bacillati; phylum Vulcanimicrobiota; species Vulcanimicrobiota bacterium. The sequence continues at coordinate 576 of JAVHLM010000066.1, read as the reverse complement.
GCCTCCCTTCAAAAAATTATGGACCAGCAGAGTTATGGGATTGGTTCATGAACCCACAGTCTGCGACAAAGTGATTTGCTTTGATTCCTGGCCTTGTTGTGAACCATGGCAATATGGGGCAGCTGATCTGAAAACTGGGAAGATCCTTTGGAAGAAAACTATAGAGGGTTATCATACTCTCACGAAGACATGCGAGAAAAATAGATATTTCATAGTAATAGAAAGAACAGGAGCTGATATAGAAAAACTAACCTACACAGGCAAAGCAGAGGTTCTCGTGCTTGAGCCTGTTTCCGGGAAGGAGCTCTTACACATACCAATTGATGAAGTGGGGTGCGATCCCACCATAAAAGATTCCACTTTATATTGTGTCTTTGGAGATGATCAGCTTAAAGCAATCGATCTGGTTACGCAAAAAACTCGCTGGGCCATAACGATCCCGGAAGCTCACAGGAATGTGTTGAGTTTTAGCTCTTCTATCAGCAGGAAGCGACTTAAAGCAGCAGGTGAAAATCTTATTGCCCTACGTGTTAATATGAAGTGGGACAAATTCCCGGCCTTAAATTAGTGTATAAT
>JAVHLM010000065.1 GCA_031082125.1 Candidatus Eremiobacterota bacterium | reverse complement strand
TTGTGTCCACAATCTCCCACAGGCATTTTCATTGCGAGTTATGCAGGGCTCTCCTGCCCGGAGGTTGCCCTTGCCATGAGATCCGTGCTATAATGAGAGTCCAGGAGCACCATGGAGAACGAAAACCCTCTGCTGATTCTCTCGACGGGAGATCCTGCGGGAATTGGCCCGGAGATAGCCGTCAAGGCCCTTGCCGCTCTGAAGGGAAGCCTTCAGGGAACAGTAATACCTGTCTTTGACAGGGATACACTGCGGGACGCCCTTTCCCTTACGGGGCTCCCCCTTGTCCCCCTCGAGATTGAAAAACCGGAAGATGCCTTCTCAAGCCCTCCCGGCTCGCTCCCCTATATGGCGGTCCCCCCCTGGACGGAAGGCCCTGTTCCCCGCTCTGTGCCTTCCCGTGCCTCCGGTGAGATGACCCTGGCGATTCTCAGGAAGGCCTTCGATCTCTGTGGCGCCACAGAAGGCTCCGTCCTTGTCACCGGCCCTGTCAACAAGGTGAGCCTGGCCATGGCGGGGTGGGAGGGTGTGGGCCACACGGAAGTGCTCAAGGCATGGGCAGGGGCCGGCGATGTGGAGACCGTCTTCTGCCTTGGGGAGCTCTGCGTCTTTTTTCTCACGCGCCACATGAGCCTCAGGCAGGCTCTCGGCGAGGTGAGGGAAGAAAAGGTCTTCCAGGGCATTATGAGCATTCACCGTCATATGACCTCGCTGGGGTTCAAAGAGCCGAGGATTGCCGTGCCGGGTCTCAACCCTCATGGTGGTGAGGGGGGGCTTTTCGGCAGGGAAGAGATCGAGGAGCTTGAGCCGGCCATCGCAAGGGCGAGGGCTTCCGGAATCACTGTTCTGGGGCCTGTGGGAGCCGACTCCCTCTATCATCAGGGCCTTGAAGGCGCTTGTGATGCCATTCTCTCCCTCTACCATGACCAGGGGCACATTGCCCTCAAGACAAGGGATTTTTATGGCACCGTCACCATGACCCTGGGGCTTCCGTTTCTGCGGACCTCTGTAGACCATGGCACGGGCTACGATATCGCCTGGCAGGGGAAGGCATCGGAGCGGAGCCTCCTTGAGGCCTTCAGGCTTGCCCTGCGCCATGGAGCTGTCAGGAATAGCCGGTAGCCGGCAGGGCCACTCAGTGAAGCGCTTTCTTAATGCTGGGCCCCATGCCTGCGCAGCATTGCCTCGATCTCAGGGAGGTGGTACTGCACTGCCATCTCCAGCGGCGTCCAGCCCTTGTTCTCCTTGGTGTGGATGTCGGCCCCCTTCTCGATGAGGAACTCGGCAATATCGCCGTATCCTTCCAGGACGGCGTTGTGGAGGGGGATGAGGCCATAGTTATCTTTGGCGTTCACGTCGGCGCCGTGCTGGACGAGCATCTCCGCAGCTTTCAGCGATTTTGCCACGTGGAGCGGGCGGTAGCCGTGGTCGTCAGGGGCATTGGGGTCGGCGCCGCGCTCGAGGAGGAAGCTGACGAGTTCGAGGTTGTCCGCTTCCACGGCGATGCGGAGGGGCGATGAGCCATGCTCATCGCGGGCGGAGATCAGCTCGCCGTCCTCGTCAAGTATCGAGCGGGCCAGGGTAAGGTTTCCGCTGTTAACGGCGGCAAAAAAAACGTCAGGTACTGCCATCGTGCTGCTCCTTTTCATCAAGTATCAGAATATCATTCTTGCCCCGGGGGCTCTTTCCCTGGAAAAAGGGAAAAATTCCCGCCGTCATGAAAAAGGGAGCCGGTTTCCCGGCTCCCCGCTGTTTTCAAGACGATAATCCTCAGATCAATGCATAGGCGCCATGGAGGCCCCAACGGGACGGTGCGGTCTCACGCCCGTAGCCGTCTACCTTTCCATTCGTCGCGTAAAGGCAATGGCCGCTGTTCCAGGTAATGGCGATCTCGTGGTTGGGAATGTCACGGGTGCTTATCTTCTTGGTGTGATCCTGGATTCCCAGGAGCTTGATGGGATACTCGATCTGCTCGCCGTTATTGAGGCTGTGGCAGGCCCTTGCAAAGGAGCTTGCGCCTTCGTGGCGATTCTCCAGCGCCCGCTTCGCCATGGCGGCATAGCAAAGGTTCGCGTAGTCAAGCTCCTCGCCTGAGCCTCTGAAGCTGCTCATGCGGGTTGCCGTCTTGAGCTCGTCGGCACTGACCTTCACGTTTTTGCCGTCCTTGAGGGTAAGGTCGTAGCTGCCGTCAGCGTTTTTCTGCGCCTTGTTGAAGACCTGGTTTCCCCACTTGTGCATTGCCGCCTTGATGGTGGCCACGGAGACGCAGTTGCCTTCTGAGCCCTGGCGCCATGACGAGATGAGGTTTCCCCATTTCTTGGGGTTCGTGCCGTTGGCGCCGTTGGTGCCGCTGTTGTCGATGCCGTTGTTGTTACCGCCCGTGCCGCCGTTGTTATTATTGTCTGCTGCCTTGTTGTTGTTCTGGCCGTTCTGGTTCTTCATCATGGTCTGCATCATCTGCGTCATCATCTGCATCATCTGCGTCATGGTCTGCATCATGGTCTGCATCATCTGCATCTGCATCTGCATAGGATTTACCGGGGGAGTCTTGGATGCGTCAGGCATTCCGTTGGCTCCCTGGGGTGCTCCCTGGTCTTCGCCGGCGCCTTTTATGGCCTCCTGGGCCTGTGAAGCGGCCTGATCCGCTCCCTGGGGAAGCAGGGGGCTCTGGGGCTTCATTGTTTCAAACTGCGCCACCTGCCCTCTCAGGTCTCCCGCCGCAGTGCTCAGGTCCTGCGAAGCTGCCGGCTGAAGGGTTCCCCGTGTTTCAGGGGCGCTCTCCTCTGTCTCCCGTGCGGCCTGCCTTTCCACGGGTGAGCCTTTCTCATTTTTAAGGCTCTCCCAGAGGCTTTTCCTGAAATCATCCGATGAGCCGCGCTCCTTCTCCTGGGCGGCCTGTTCTTTCTTCTCCTTGCTCTCCCTGGACATGCATGAGCAGTCGCTGCAGCAGGATTCCTTCTTTGCTGCGGGCTTCTCAGGCTGTTCCTCTTTCTTCTCTTTTTTCTCCGATGCCTGCTGATAAGAGGGCCGTACCGGTGATGAGGAGGTTTCTACTCTGGTTATCTCGTCTGCCATAATTTCACCCTTTCGTGATAGTCTTTCTCCAGCCCACGGAATATAAGTATTGTTTCTGCCATGGATTTCACCGGGAAGCCTTAAAAAGTGCTGAAAAGGTCCTGAAAAATAGCTGAAAAAGTAAACAGAAGGGGGACATTTTGTTAATATTTCCGCAGGGAGCCCTGTCTCGATTTTCACTTCCAGAGCCTCACGTACATCACCGTCGAGGTCCATGAGGTTCATTTATTCATGAGCGCCATGGGCGCGGAGCATCGCGGCGATCTCCTTATGGCCTTTTCCCAGGGCCAGCGCAAGAGGGGTTTTCCCCTCATTGTTTTTTGCATTCACCTGCGCTCCTTTTGAAAGCAGCAGGGCGACAAGTGCTGTCTTCCCGTCGCAGGCCGCATCGTGAAGAGGTGTGTCTCCATAAATACTCGGGGCGTCTATGGCGGCACCTTTGCCGATAAGCGCCAAGGCGGTATCTTTGTGGTTCCCGATTACTGCCCAGTGGAGCGGTGTCAGGTACGCATCGTTCGTGGCATTGACGTCGGCGCCTTTACTGATAAGAAGCTCAGCCATCCTTATTTTTCCGGCGCCGGCCGCCTCGTGGAGAGGGGTGGCGCCGTGATTGTCCCGGCCGTTCACATCGGTGCCCCGGGCAATGAGAAATTCAGCTACGTCCAGGTGGCCTTTTGCTGCCGCTTCGTGAAGTGGAGTGCGCCCAAGATCGTCTCGCCCGTTTACGTTGGCTTTCCTCGCGATGAGAAGCTCAGCCATGGCCCTGTCACCATAAAAGGCTGCGCTGTTGAGGGGCGGATCATAGCCCATCCTGGAACCTGTGACAGTGCTGTTGGCCAGCCCGGGGTTTACGGTGAGAAAGAATCTCACCGTCGAGGAGTGGCTTTTCACTATGGCGTCATCAACAAAGCGGGGGGCCAGCAGGAAAAAGACCGTGAAGAATGCCGCGGTAATAAGAACCGCTCCGATGGCGAAGGGGATGACGAGTCTTGGCTTCACCGGTTCCGCTATGCCGCCTGCTGCTGCTTTTTCTGCTGCGGGAGCGTCTCGATATGTTCGGGCCTGTTCACCGCCCTGGTCTGGTAGTGGACACAACCGTCACCGAGGGAAGGGATTACCGAAGCGTTGGCCTCGGTGAAAATCCACTGCTCCTTGCCGTTGTCGAATTTCACCTGGAGATAGACGTAGGTATGGCCTTTCGCCTTCTGGTAATCTTCATTGGGTATTGTCTGGTAGTAAGGGGTGATGGACTGGGGCCTCTGGCCTGTCGCCTTCTTCACAGCGTCGGAGAGCTTATCCATCATTGCCGTGTTGACGGTGCTGAGCTTCTCACCATTCTTGTCGGCCTTGATGCTGAGGAACTTGTCTCTCCAGCCATAGCAGTTCCAGCCTTTGTCGTTCTTCTTGTAGTCCTTGAACTCGCGGTCAAGGGTGTCCTTGACGCCGTCAAAGGCCTTCTGGAGGAGAGGGTCGCTGATTTTGTTCTGAAAGAGCTTTTCCCTGTATTTCACGGGGTCGTCCCACGTGGCTTTCGTGTCGTCGGGGCCCTTGCCAGTCTCCTTGGCGATGAGCGCAGAGGCATCATCGCCGCTCCCGCCGGTTTCACTGAGCCACCCGAAATCGGGCTTTGAGCCGCCTTTCCCGTCGTCGCCCTCTTCCTCGATGTCAACGGAATCATTCATCGCCGTCGGCGCTTCGGATGGGCCGCCGGAGGGCTCATCCGTGGGAGCCTGGGGTTTCCCTGGGACTGTGGAGCTCACGGGGGAGCTGTAGCTGGAAAAGTTCTCAAGAGTTCCTATCATTGTCGTCCCACCCCTTTTTGCCTGATATATTAATTGTATCTCATGGATGTTGCCGGGCTGTTAAGAATCTTTTAAGATACCGTCACGAAGTGATTAAGAAATCGTAATAAATGGCCCTGGCCACAATGTTAACAATAAGGCCACTCAATGTTCACATTTTCAGTTATTTTTCAAGCCTCTTTCAGCTTTTTTTGAGGCGGCGGGTTGAATAAGTTATTGATGGAAATGAAGTGCTTTGACAGAATATGCGGGAGAGAAAAATAAAGCAAGGAAGGTGTGCTCAATGGCAAATGAAGTGGCTGAGATCGGGAAAACTGGTGGCACAGGCAGCCGGAATGAGACTGGGACGAAAAATTATGACAGCAGAGCAGAAAGCTCTAAGCCTATGAGGGCTGCATCGCAGCCATTCGACTCAATTGCACAGGGCGACTTTTCGAGCCTGACCCGCGAAATACAGCAGCCATTTGTGAGATCGAACCCTCAGAGCCCGGTGGACAGCCAGCAGAACTTCCAGTCAATGCTGTGGGATTCGGTAAGCCAGGCAAAGCAGAACCTGATGGGGCCAGGGGCCCAGGACGGCTCGGGTCTCCTTCGTGGAGCGCCGGATTCAGGAGTCGCGGCAGCGTATGCCGGCGGAACAGGCGCCATGGCATCCGGTGCCGGTGCAGCCGCCTACGCCGACGGGACCGGAGCAGCAGCTTACGCCGGAGGGGCACCGCCCAATGGTGGAGCTGCACAGACAAATCCCCAGCAGATGATGATGCAGATGATGACGCAGATGACACAGATGGTGATGCAGATGATGCAGACCATGATGACCATGATGCAGCAGATGATGAAGAACAATGGCGGCAACAACGGCGGCAATAATAACAACAACAATGGCGGCAACAACGGCATCAATAATAACAACAACAATGGCGGCAACAATGGCGGCAACAACAATGGCAAGGTCAACGCGGGCGTTGACGGCCTCCTCCAGCATGCCAACCAGATGGTAGGCCTGGATGAGAACCGCGACACCGCTGCCATCAAGAAGATTACCGGCGAGAGCGGGATCAACCCAGCCACCACTCCCTGGTGCGCCGCCTGGGCCATGAACATGCTCAAGGATCACGGAGTGCTCGACACAAAAGGCCTCAGCAACCCCAACTATTGTCCCACTGTCAAATCATGGGGCAAGGAAAAGGGAATCTGGAAGGAGGGCGGGAGCGCTCCCAAGGCGGGCGACGCCATCCTCTTCGACTGGGACGGCGACAATACCCCCGATCACATAGGCATCGTGGAGAAGGTGGAGGGCGGCAAGGTCTACACCATCGAGGGAAACAGCAGCGACAAGGTGAGCAAGCGGAGCTACGCCCTCAATTCCGGCAGCATCGACGGCTACCTGAATACCTAAGAAGAGGGCTCCAAAGCCGCTTCGGGCGTGGCTGCCGTTGCCCCGCCCTGAAGGAGAGTAAGTGATAAAACCCGGGACTGTCACCGGGTTTTTCATGCTCCCGGCACCCTGGCATAGGCTCTCCCGGGTGGTGCGGTCAGGCGACGAGGGATATTCTTGAGGGTTCCCTGCAGCAAAAGGAATCCGCACGCTTACTGCGAGGCTCCTGCCATCATCACGGCAGGTTTCCCCCCCGCTGCCTCCTCCCCGATACTATGATACTTTTCAGGAGTGCCGTTATGATAACGCTTGCGAGGTACCATGAGTTCGTTGAAAGGGTCGAGGAGCTTGGCTTCATGTTTTTCTCGTCCCTGCTGCCGGGCTTCCCCTCTCTCGCAGGGGAGACTGATGAGGGGCAATGGCATACCGGTGACAGGGAGACCGACCCGTGGTGCTGGAAAGATCGGGCTGCCGAAGAGAAAAAGCTTGCTTACGGCTGCATACTGGGAGGTCACAAGGGTTTCGTGTCGCCGCAATGGTACCCGTTCTTCCATGCCGCCTGCCATCCTGAGGACTCAATGGAGGAGAGAAAGAGAGCGGGGCTTGTGAGCCAGGCCACATGGCAGTTATGGAATCTCTTTGATGACAGGATGCGGCTCAGCACAAGCGACATAAGGCGCAGGATGGGCGTAAAATCGAAGAAGAACGCCGGCCGGGTGGACAGGGCCACCCGGGAGCTTCAGCAATATTATTATATCACCGTCTGTGGCAGGACCCATAAAGTCAATATTTATGGCGAGCCTTACGGGTGGGCCATAAACCTCTTTGAAAGAGTCTCCGACTGGGTGCCTTCCGAGTGGATGAAAGATTACGCATCTCTCTCCCGGGAGGAAGCCCGGGAGGCGCTGCTTGAGCGGGGGCTTTCCATGGCGGGAAGTATAAGCCGCCAGGCGCTCGCGAAGATGCTCGGTTTCCGGCCATGACTTCCTGTCTTTTACCTGGGGGATAGCCACAGAGAGCAGAGGGCATATGAGGTGACCTGATTGAAGGTTACCGCTGATAAAGCAGTCCCGGCATTACCTCAGGCACATTCTGCCTGCCGCCTCCCGGGGGGATAAAGCATGGGCCCCGCTGTTTCATTCCCCTTTGATAGACAATGAAGGGCGTGCCTTCCGAGGGGGAGCCGAAGGTGAAGGTGAGATCATAGGGCGCCCTGCCCTTCACTGTGAGGGTTCCCAGGCCGTGCAGAAGGTGAAGATGGCAGGCCTCGCAGAGCACAATGAGGTTCCAGGGGTCATCGGTGCCGCCCTGGGAGCGCCTGATGATATGATGCACATGGAGGTTCCTGCGGCATCGGCAGCCGGGAGCCTGGCAGCGGAACCGGTCGCGCCTGAGAATTCTGTGGTGATGGGCCGCTTTTTTCAAGGTGCCCTCGGTCTTGAGATAGTCGGCGAGGAGCGCGGCAAGGAATTTTTCTTCCGGGAGTCCGAGGCTGTCGGAGCCTTCGGCGAGGGTAAGGCGGCTGAGAAAGATTCGGGCCGCCAGGTTCCAGACCTCAACAAGCTCCCGGGGAAGGAAGAACTTGATCGTCATAGTGCCTCTCCCCGCCGATGACGAGCCGCC
>JAVHLM010000064.1:649-9036 GCA_031082125.1 Candidatus Eremiobacterota bacterium | reverse complement strand
TACGGTTCTGTGAGGGGCGCCGGCCGCGAGGCCGGCGCCTACTCGACCACACGAGGTGGGGGGACACTTTTCAGGTGAAGTCACAGTCTGGCAGGTCACCGGGGGCGGTGAGCACCCCGATCTCCCCGGGATTCTCTCGATCTTCTCGGGAGAGCACCCGAAAGAAGGGACTTTCGGATCAAACCCTCCGGACAGGGGGGCCCTTATCCGCTTCTTTTTGAAACGGGACCTCATCCCTCTCTGGGACCATGCCGTGAGGCTCTGGGCCGCCGGCAGGCCAGAAACGGCCGTCGATGCCAGTCAGCAGCTTACCCTCTTCGTGGAGGCGCTCCTTGATACTTTCCTTGCCGCCTGGGACCTCCCGGAAAAACGGGACATCCACCACCGCACCCTTGCCCGGGATAATTACCAGTGCCAGGCCCCCGGCTGCCGCTCAAGGCGCAATCTCCACGCCCACCACATCAAATACCGCTCCCAGGGCGGCCCCACGACTGAGGGCAACCTCACTACCCTCTGCAGGGCCCACCACCTCAGGTGCCTCCACGAGGGGTACCTCATCATCAGGGCACTGCGCCCCACCGCATCACTTTCATCTTCCTTCGCGGCAGAAAGGCACTACGGTAAAGAAATTATTGCATTGAGTGCCGGGCTGAAGGCCATTGCCTGAAAGGAGCTAACCATCCCTGCTGTCATCTGGCGTGGACTGAAGACGCATCGCCCCGCGCGCAATCTTATCCTTCGCTGCCTGGCGGTTCCGCTCAAGGTTACTGTTGGGATCAGCCCTATTCGCCAGAAAACCGCCCAGTACCCGAGAGGCAATGAAGGAGACGATAAGAATGACAATAAATACAATGCCTGCAGGTGCCTTTGGAACGACTACAGCAATCAGAACAGCCAAAGCGATAAAGAGCACTATGAAAAGCCCCCATACGATAAGACGGCCCGCCGTGGCCAGCACGCGGTTCACATGGCTCTGGGGAAAGGCGCCGCACTGGGGGCAAGGGTTACCGGCAGCCTGCTTCTGGAGGGCAACGTCCAGGTTCATCATCGCGCCCTCCCTCAGCTCATCTCTGGAGGCCGGCAGGATGTCGTCGCTTGCCTGGCCTGTGGCCTCCACCAGGCAGTCATAAAAGGCGCCGCAGGTTTCACACTCCATGGGCATCCATTGCTTTTTCCGGGCAACAGCATATGTCGTCACTGCCATGAGGCTCTCTCCTTCACTATTCAGCTCTTCTGCAGCTTTACTCCTCCGATATCGACGATATCGTCTTCTTCCACTACCTTCTGCCCGGCTCCCTGGCCTGCATTCTCACCTGGCTCAATATTGCCGGCCAGGCGTGCCATCTTTTCCACCTCGGCTATCTTCCCTTCCATCTGGGTGATCTTCCCGTCGGTCTTCTTCAGTTCCTCGAGGGCCATCTGCTTCTGGAGCCCTATCATCTGTTGCTTTATGTCGCTGAACCCGTGCTCCGAATGGAATGCCAGGCCGTCAGCGGCTTCCTTCTTCTTGTAAAAATGGCATGCGGCAAAAGTGGTGCCCAGCGCGGGAATGGTGATGGCGGGAAGGCACAGGAACGCCACTGCTGCAGTCACTGCTGCTCCCAGGCCTATGGTCGCCCAGGTGAGCGCCTTATACTGTACAAGCTTTTTCTTGGCGAAATCGGCCATTTCCTTTGCCTTGGCACTCTCCTGCTCGGCGGCCTGAAGCTCCTTGTCAAACCTGTCTACATTGGCCTGGGCCTTCTGTTTCGCCTGGTAGAGCTCAGGCATTCCCTTTCTGAGGGTCTCACGGGCCCTGGCAAGCTCAGCCTGCTGCGTGGAAGGCTCTATCTGCATGGGTGTCCCCCCTTTTTCCATGAAGTGACAATCAAGAATACAATAGTTGATCTTAATATATTGTAACTTATCGAGAGAGGCAAGAAAAGGACTGCCGTGTTAATATCATGTTAATTTGAGGCGCAAAATAAATCTCTGAGCCATGCCATATTTCCCTAATCCCTGCTCCTCAGCTTGGTAAGCAGCCTCAGGATCTCCACATAGAGCCATACAAGCGTCACCATGAGGCCAAAAGCGCCGTACCATTCCATGTATTTCGGCGCTCCCTGCTTGACTCCGGTCTCGATGAAATCAAAATCGAGAACAAGGTTAAGGGCAGCCATCACCACCACAAAAAGCGAAAAGAGAATTCCTATCGGTCCGCCTGAATGGATATAAGGAATGGAAATATTGAAAAAGCCAAGGATCATGGTCGCGAGATAGACCAGGCAGATCCCCCCCGTAGCGGCAACGACACCAAGTCGGAATTGATCCGTGACCTTGATAAGGCCGCTTTTGTAGATAAAAAGGAGGGATGCCATGGTGGCAAAAGTGAGGGCCACAGCCTGAATTACGATACCAGGATAGGAAGTCTCAAGAAGAGCAGAGAGGCCGCCAATCAACAGGCCTTCCAGGAGGGCATAGACTGGCGCGGTGACAGGCGCCCAGTTTTTCACAAAGGCCGTCAGCAGTGCAAATATGAATCCTCCGATGGCTCCTCCTATCATAAGTGGATACACCAGCGCAACGGAGCGTGAGGAAAAAAACATCTGCCACACATAAATAGACGTGGCCATGAGCAACAGAAGCAATATGGCTGTTTTATTCACTGTGCCCTGAAGGGTCATCGCGTCAGAGCGCTCCCCCGCGGGGGCAAGGTTGAGGAAAGTATTCTGGTTGAGAGCCGGGTTTCCTGATCTGACTGCCATGGCAACACCATCCCTGCGTGAGATTTCATTCTCCTGATTCTTGAATTTCACCAAAATACCTTTTCCTCATATTCGCCCTTCACTTATAAGGTTAAGGCCTTTCAGGCTGATTTAATGAAAGCCCCGGCATTGACCCACGGCCAATATCTGCTTATAATGTAAGGAGAAGGAAGCACTCTTCTTCCACGAGAAGAAATACCGGGGGGGTCATGGAAGAAAAAATTCCCAAGCCTGATTTTACCACTGCTCATATTGCCCCTATAGAGACAGGGAAGCATCTTTCTCATGTGCCCATCTCCAGTGAAAAGAAGGAGATGAAAAGCGACGAGCCTTCCCCCGGGGAAAAGCAGGCCTCTCCTGCTTTCAGCACCGCGTCAAGACTCAAGAAGTCGTGGATTGACGTTGCCGATACCTCAAAAAATGAAAATATATGGGAGCTTCATACTGATGCTGAAGCGCTTTTGAAGCCCGAACAGAAAGCATCAGCCAGGGACGCCTCCACAGGCGCTCTTGCCCGCGAGAGTAATGCGGGGGAAAAACGGCCCCCTTCTTACCAGCCCCCTGCTGTGGCAGCCAGGAGCTTCCAGATTGCCACAGCAGGCGAAACCCAGAAAAAAGCAGACACCGGGCAGGGCGGGCCGGCGGAAAAATCATCACAGATTGCTTCGGGAGGCTCTGGATCGATAACGGCAAAGACAATGCCGCCGCAAGGAACACTGATAAGCCTGCCTGCCGCGGGAGGCGTTATCAGAGTAACTACAGCGCCGCCGGGCAGCCCATCAGCTGCTGACGCCCATAAAAGCGCTGCCACGATGCCCGCTGCACCGGGAACGCTCCCGGTACCGTTCAAGACCTCCCCGCCGGTATTGCATATAGCCACATTGCCTTTGCCGTCATCGACAGTGGTGAATAGAAATGACTCAACAGCCTCACAGATTTCCCGGCAGGTATCAGAGCAATCGCCTTTCACAACCTTCAGGCTCCCGCCGGTCCCCCTTACGGCCGAGAGCACCTCTGCGATTCTCAGCAGGAACACGGATTCAACGTTGCCCGTTCCGCAACCGTTCAGACTCACTTCCCAGTTATTCACAAGCGAGCCCCTAACGCTGTCAGGGCTGCAGAATGTTTTCACCACTCAACCGCTCAAGCTCTCCTCGACGAGCCTCTTCAATGAGGCGCTCCGTATAAATCCTTCTCAGGAAAGCCTGACAATGGCTCCTTCCCTTGTGCCATTCAAGGTGACCTCTAATATTCTCACTCCAGACCCCTTAAATACAGGAACGCTTTCATTCAATTTTCCTCCAAGCCTTACGCTCCAATTGATGAAGCCTCCGTCGCTCACATTGTCAGCAGATCTGAGCCAGGGAACAACTATCCAGATGGCTCTTCAGCCTTACCCTCATGCCTTGTCGCTCACTTCACCTGAGGGCAGTAAAGTGTCCGCCCCTCATATGACCCTTCAGAGCTTTTCAGCCATTGAAAATCTTGCACATCCGTCCCTTTCACATTCAGTTCAGCAGATATCACAGCCACTGAGCAGGACAGCCCTGCCATCTCCTGATCCCCATGCAGATGCAGGCCTTCAGGTTTCTCATTCTGTCACCCAGGCCCTTCCCACATTGCAGAAAGCCCTCTCACCTCTCTCTGAAACCATGCAGAAAATGCCTCTCATCCAGGATCCTCTGCAAAAAACCTCTGTGCTTTCCGAGCCGCTTGAGAAAGTGCTTCATCAGCCCGCCCTCAGCGCTGAACTTTCTGATACTATGAAAGGCACTGCTGTCACTGCAGCAAGGGATCTGAAGGAAGCACCGCAGCAGGCCCCTGTGTCCCTGCAGCCACTCCTGGAACAGGCAAAGAATGCGGCAAGTCAGGGCTCCCATATGGAAGCCCTGGAGTTTCTCCCCGGCGCAGGGAAAGGCCAGACTCTCTTTTCAGAGAGCTTGGAGAGCCCAGGGCAATTTGCCTCCGGCGTGCAGTATGAAAGCCCCCATGAAAAGACCCTCCTGGCAATGCAGAGAACCTTTCACCAGCAGGCCCTCTCGTCCTCATCGCTCTTTCCGCCCCTTATGGCTTCCGAGGTGCCTTTTGAGTTCCTGCCCGCTTCGCAGAACTCGCTGCTGGACTCACTGAAGCTCATATGGAAATCATATCTCTCTGCAACAGGCTCCGAAGGAACATTGCCTCAAGCCCAGTACCAGCTTCAGACCGAGCAGGGCCCTCAATATTCAGGCCTGAAGATGGATGAAAAAGGAGTGCCTCAGGGCCCCCCCCAGGCACCTTCCTCGTCCCTTTCCAGGGAAGCGGCCAAGGTCCCCTATAAAGGCGAGAGATACACGCCGCAGCAGGAAGATGATGACCGCCTTCCCTGGCTTATGGATTCAAAAAAGATGCAGGAGCGCTCTTCAACGGCTCAATCGCAGGAAACTGACGATGACAGTCAGCAGGGTGACAAAAAAGACCAGGACGGGGGAAAAGGCGGCAAGCGCGAAGGGAAAAATCGTGACGGCGGGAAAGAGCACTCCCGCGACGAGGAGCAAAAGAAGCCCTATGAAGAGGCTGATGCAGATGAGGAAATTGAAGCTGACAGGATTCTAGAAGCTGATGAACATATGGAAATTGATAAAGCAGGAGAAATTGCCGCACCATCCCTTGTCGCACCTCAGGCGGTAACGCGCCAGCAGGAAATCACGGGGTACCCTTCCTCATCGTTGTTCAAAGAAGGGTATTTCCCGATGTGGGATTTTCAAGGTGCCTCATTTTCCATGAAACCCGCTGCCAGGACTTTCAACCATATCGCGGTCACGGCTTTTTTCTCGTCTTACGGCAGCGCCGGGAGGTACCTGAGATTTTCACGGCAGGGATCAAGACAGATGCTCGAATCCGAAGGATTCGAAACATTACAGGCTGCGGTGCTCCCTCTTTTTGCACAGATCTATGCCGAGTCAACAACGCCCATGGGGAAAAACCAGGCTCCCCCTGCCATGCCATATGTCCCCCTCAACGTGCTCAGGAAAAATATAATAATGTACATGGAGCTCAGCATTTTCATGCCCCTCCGAATGGCATTGAGGGCTTCGCGCTATGTGGCATCTGTCATTGAAGACATTATCAAGAGAAGGCATCAGCCCAAGGATCTCACGAAAGAATACTTTGCCACTTACCTTGCCACCATGATGCGGATAAGCGGTGACTTTACCCTCTCCCATTCTCTCAGGACCATGGAGCTTGCCCTTGACCTTGCCGGCAGCACCGGGATACAGGACGAAGAGACCATGGAGCAGATCCGTCTTGGGAGTTTCTATAAAGACATCGGCGAGATGGATTTCCTCCTCTCGAGACTCCCTGCGAAGAACCGCGAGGGAATTGCCAGTTTCTTCGAGAGCAAGGATCTACGGTGGGCCGGGGCGCTTCACGACATAGGAAAAATCCGCATCCCGAGAGAGATCCTTTACAAGCCAGGAGCCCTCACCGATGAAGAGTTCAAAATAATGAAGTTGCACCCCATATACTCTGAGAACATTCTCTACCCCGTCACCTCACTTCGCTTCCTTTGCCCTGTAGTGAGAGCCCATCACGAGAGATGGGACGGCAAGGGATACCCTGACGGTATTTCAGGGAGGAAGATTCCCGTAGCGTCAAGGATAATTGCCATTTCAGATGTCTTTGACGCCCTTATTTCCGACAGGCCCTATAAAAAGGGCATGCCATGGGAAAAGGTGAGAAAAATCTTGGAGGAAGGAAGGGGCACTCACTTTGACCCTTACCTCCTTGATGCCTTCCTGGCCCTCGTGACCCCCCGCTATGAAAAAGCCAGAGAAGAATAACCCCTCGATTTTCATGGCTTTTGATAAGGCCTGAGAGAAAACGCTTCAAAAATGTATAAAATTGTAACATACCCGTTACTATTTCATACATTTTTCAGCCATTATTCATATTTTTTTTTTCTGATAAACTGATATAATATTCACAGATACATCTGGGGGTGATCTTTTGAGTAAAGATTCAGAAGGAGACTCTGGCGGGAGCTCAGGTGGCAGCCAGAGCAGTGCACCTATTCAAGCCACTCGCAGCGTGAGTTCATCACCATCAAGGAACACGAGCAGTGCTCCTGCAAGCGCTTCCCAGGGAAGTGCTTCATCATCAGGCACTTCAGGAAGCTCTCCATCCTCAGCAGCAGGCTCTTCGGTAAGCAAGAGCAAGAGTGTCTCTCCCTTCAGCTCACCCACTCAGCCTGGAATCACAGGACCCGATGCCACGCAGACTGCTGAAAGCATAAAACCCAGGGAATCCCTGTCCCTCAGCAGGGAGATCAAGACTGACGCCAATGTGCAGAAGCCGGGTTCAAAAGACTATTCCGGCAACTTCCGCACGTCACTGCAGGATTCCATAACATCCAAGGAGGGCTCCACAGGATCTTCTGTGCAGGATCCCGCCAAATCCGAAGCAGGCAAGAAGATTGATACTTCCCTTGAGACTCGCCTGCAGAAGCAGTCAGAAACAATTCAAAAGCTTGCCGATAATGCGTCACAGAATGCTGCGACCGATGCGGCGGCTGCTAAAGCCCAGCAGGAAACGCAGAAACAGGCGGCACAGGCCGCGCAGGCCACACAATCAGCACAGGCAGCACAGCCCGCACAGGAGATCTCCGGCATTTCTGCTCAAACCACGGGGAATGTGCCGGACACGTCGATACCGGACTCCCCTCTTTCCAATACCCAGTCATCTTCCACTTCTCTCCAGCAGAATCCCCAGCAGCAGGAAGCCCGGCAGCTTGTGAGCCAGCTCCAGTCCCAGGTGAGCCAGATGAAAAAGGATCAGCTCACCTCACTGCTTCAGTCATCCATAGGGAAAATGTCGCCTGAGCAGACAGGGGCCTTGCTGAGTACCGCTGTGCAGCTTGCCACGCAGGACCAGGCAAAATCCATGTTCCAGTCTGCTCTGCAGCAGACCATGCCCGGGCAGTCGCCGGAGCAGCAGGCAGCGGTTTCCCAGATGCTTAATAACCCTGTTATGACACCGGAGCTTACCAAGAATTTCCTCCAGAGCACTCTCCAGCAGATGTCACCCGAGCAGAGGACAAATCTGCTCCAGACGGCGACACAGCAGCTTTCACAGCAGCAGTCATCGAGCCTCATGCAGAGCGCCCTTCAGCAGATGACGCCGGAACAGCTTGCCGCCACCCAGCAGCAAATGAATGAACAGGTAAAAGCAGCCTCTCCGGGAAGCGAAAGCAGTGGCGACCGGAAGGATGGAATGGGCGGCGCTGCCACTCAGGACCTCTCAGATGAAGCGCTTCCCACCCAGTCACCATCAGCCGGGCAGTCGAAGCCTGATCTCCTCACGCCCAAGTCCACTTTTACTCTGACACAGTCAGCATCAACTGAAGCTGCGCAGGCGCAATATGCCAATGCGCAGCTTCAGGAAAAGAGCACTTCCGGCAGCAGCCAGAGTTTCCTGGAAGGTTTTGTCCCCAACGCCCAGGTGCAGCAGGGGCAGGCTACTTCCCCGCAGACAGGGACGCAGGGTTCGCAGCAGGGGCAGACCACCACTCCCCAGACTGAGAGCCAGAAGCCTCAGCAGGGGCAGGTTACTTCCCCGCAGACAGGGACGCAGGGTTCGCAGCAGGGGCAGACCACCACTCCC
>JAVHLM010000064.1:0-549 GCA_031082125.1 Candidatus Eremiobacterota bacterium | reverse complement strand
CAGACTGAGAGCCAGAAGCCTCAGCAGGGGCAGCAAGTGCAGCAGCCACAGACACCTAATACAACAACTCAGCCGCCTACACAGACGCAGCAGACACAGGTGCAGGGGCAGCAGGGTTCAGAGCAGAAGCCCGGACAGGGACAGACTCCTACAACGACAGTGGAGAAACCTGGACAGGGACAGGGACAGGCTCCGACAACATCAGTTCAGCCGCCTTCACAGTCTCAGGGGCAGAACCAGACGCCTTCCACCACCACGCAGTCCCCCACGCAGGGGCAGCAGGGAACAGAGCAAAAACCCGCACAGGGCCAGCAGCAGCCGACAACGGCGCCTACTACTAATCCTACGCAGAACCAGCCTACACAGAACCAGCCTACACAGAACCAGCCTACACAGAACCAGCCTACACAGAACCAGCCGGTGCAGAACCAGCCTACTCAGAACCAGCCTACTCAGAACCAGCCTACTCAGAACCAGCCTGCGCAGAACCAGCTTGCGCAGAACCAGCCTGCGCAGAATCAGCCTGCGCAGAATCAGCCTGCGCAGAAT
>JAVHLM010000063.1 GCA_031082125.1 Candidatus Eremiobacterota bacterium | reverse complement strand
TGCCTGAAAAATATTTTTGGTCGTCAAAATTATTCATGTGCGTAAGTCGTGTTATGAGATCATGAGAAAAATGGGGGGAAATCTTGGAGCTGATTTCAGCGGCGGCCGTGAAATTGAGCTTTCAGGGATCAAAGGATTCGAGAACATAATAAGAGGATATAACGCAGGCTCCATCATGCCGAATCCCTATAAGGGCTTTCTGAGAGGCTGCCACAAGGACGGACGGTTTTACATACTGTGCGCTCTTGTAGCGGTCGATGACTATGACAAGGAAAAGGCAGATTTGGCCAGATTCTTTGATTCTTTCAAGATTGAGAAATAGCAGTGGCCATTCGCCTCTTCAGAAGGCCTGGAAATCCCTATATTAGCCGGATCAGAGTAAAAAATTGGCCCTGCCAACGATTTCCCGCTTTGTTCACATCGACTCACCGCTTCCCGGAGGATTATTCTAACAACGCTTCACTCCCGGTGCCTGTGAGAATCGCCAGGCTCGTATCATGCTGCATTTCCTCGCCGGGAACATCGGTCAAGAGTTAAATACAGTACAGCCCCTGCCTTCCTCAAGAACCTGCCGCAGGCGCTGGGCTGCCCTCGTAAGAAAAATATGGGAAACAGACCCGCTTGTCTGCCGCGCCTGCGGAGGCTCGATGATAATAATCTCCTTCATCATGAAGGCAAAAACCATGATTTATCTTGAGCCGGAGCAGCACCGCGCTTGTTGAAGAGGCGCGAAGGGAAAGAATATCTCCTGCGGCCCTTATACGAAAGGCAGTCGATGGATATCTTCACAGAACATGCGCTGAATCCGGAAGTTATGAGGAAGCGCTGCGCATTGTCGGGATGGGTGCGAGCGGAGTGAAGACTGTTTCAATGAATCACGACAGGTTTATCGAAGAGGCGATAGAAGCGGAGTGGAAAAAGGAAAGAGAATGAGTATCATGGTGGACACCTCTGCCTGGTACGCTATTGTTGATAAAGATGACACAAATCACGAGAAGGCGGGAGAGTTTTTCAGAGATTCACTGAAGAATGCCGATCTTGTGATTACGGACCTTATCCTTTCAGAGTCCTGGTTCCTGATTTCCCGGGGGCTTGGCAGGGGGAAACGATTCCTGCTTCTATGGTGACGACGAGTGTCCCCGGCACAAGGTCTACCTGGATGAATATTACCTCTACAAGTATCAGGTGACCTTTGAGCAGTTCCGGAAGTTTGTCAATGCTACAGGGTTTAATGCCGATGGCGATTGGGAAAAACATGAATCCAAAGGCAAGGAGCGCCATCCTGTGCAATACGTCACCTGGGGAGATGCAGCGGCCTACTGCCGGTGGGCGGGAGGCGACCTTCCCACCGAGGCCCAGCACCGATTCGGCCTGCTCGGCGGCCTGCGATTCCTGCGCCTGCTGCGGCATCTTTAACTGCGACGAGAGCTGCTGCGGCAACAGGGGCGGCACAAGAGGGGACGGCGCTGCAGCCCCTTTTTATCGAGGCACTTCTTGACACTTTCCTCGCCGCCTGGGACCACCCCGAAAAAAGGGACCTCCACAGCCGCGTGCTCGCCCGGGACCACTACCAGTGCCAGGCCCCCGGCTGCCGCTCAAGGCGCAACCTCCATACCCATGCGCGTGAAGGTTATTCTCCCGGAACAGGGATGAGCCCGCGCTCCCATGGCTCTGAGTCGGGTGGCTCACTGTTGACCGCGGTGATATCGGAAACGAGGGCCTGCAGTGACCCGGTGCGGTGACTCATCCCTGTTTTTTGAACCTGACGGTGAACATTGTCGTCGTGCCGCCCTCCCATGAGACTTCGCCGCCGAGCTGCCCCGCGAGGCCGGTGACAAGCTCAAGGCCCAGCCCCCCGGCCCGGGCCAGGTTGAAGCCGCCGGGGAGGCCCTTCCCATCGTCGGCCACCTCGAGGATAATGAAGCCGTTGTCCTCCCTGAGGCTCACCTGCACCGTTCCCTTCCGCCCTTCGGGGAATCCATGCCTGAGGGCATTGGTGATGAGCTCGTTGACGATAAGGCCGAGGCATGAGGCATCTTTCCCGTCAAGCACGATCTCCCCGAGGGAGAGCTTCAGCTCGATGTGCCTGCTGCCATCGAAGTGCTCGCGCATGAGTGAGCGGGAGATTTTCCCGAGGTACCTGCCCAGGTGGATATCGGCGGTGTAGCCCTCGGCATAGAGCATGCCGTAGAGGTTTGAGATGGTAAGGATGCGGCTCTGGAGCTTCCTGAGCGCGTCATTGGCGGCGTGATCGACGGTCTGCGCCATTTCCAGGCTCACAAGGGAAGTGAGCATGACGAGCGTGTTTTTTACGCGGTGCTGAAGCTCTCGCATCAGCACGCTCCTCTCCTCCAGGGCCCCGCGGAGCTCCTCCTCGGCCCGCTTCCTGGTGGTGATATTTCTGGCGAGCACGACAAAGCGCCTGTCATGCGGCCCCGCCTCGCCCTTCGAGGAGATTGAGAGCTCAAACCAGAGGCGCTCTCCATGCATTTCCAGCGAATAGGTCCCCCCCTGGTGGCTTCCCTCCCTTTCAGCCTCAATGAGCCCTTCCTTGATCACCTTCACCGCGTCTTCCGGCAGCACCTCGTGGATGGGCTTCCCCAGGAACCGCTCGGGAGGAGCATAAAGCTCCTCTCTGCGGGGAGCGTGGAAATGGTGTATGACTCCCTCCCCATCAATCTCGAAGAGGAGGTCCGGCAGCGCGCGGAGCGTCGCCTCATGATTCTCGAGAGCGCTCTTCAGGCTCTCCTCGGCCTGCTTCCGCCCGGTGATATCGATCTCGACCCCGTCCCATACCAGGCGGCCGTCCGCAAGGCGCCGCGGAGCAGAGGTGAAGAGGCGCCACCGCTCTCTGCCCGATGGGAGCCTGACCTGCACTTCGGCGATCAGGGGCGACATGGTCTCCACCGCGGCCTTTTCCTTCTCGGCGACCATGAGCCGGTCTTCCTCAATCACCTGGCCGTAGATAAGGGACGGGTCCTCCATGGCCTCAGCGGCGCTTGTCTCATGAAGCTCCTTGACGCCGCCGCTCAGGTAGGTGAACCGGCGCTCCGACCCGTCGGTGCCTGAATTGATCTGGTAGATGAGGCCGCCGGGAAGATTGTCGCTGAGGGAGCGGAGCCTGGTCTCGCTCTCCCGGAGCGCCTCCCCGGCCTGCGTGCGCTCCGTGATATCGGAGATGAATCCCTGAAGGCAGGAAGGGGCGCCCCCGTCAAGCACGGCTTTTTCCGGGTCATTCCTTTCCATCGGGCATATGGCTCCTTCCAATAAGATCCGTCAAGCAGTTCTCCTCGCGCGGCGAAAAGTGACAATCAGTTCTTTTTACCGGCCTCCTGCACCCTGTCCGGAGGGCCCGGGCGATCAATTCCCTCTCCCTGCATAAGGAGCTTTCCTGAGTATTCTCCCGCCCTCGGCAAAACCCTGCGGCGCCCCTCTGTTTTGTGCTGCAGCCCTGTGGTGCGCGAGAGTCCAGGGGACATTCTCCCGGAACACGCAGAAATGATCCTCTTCGCGTGCCCGTGCTTGTCAATGAGCTCAGCCGTGGGGGTGGACCTCTTCAGGCTTCCCCCGGTTTACTGCCTGCTTTCCCCAGCAGCGCCGCCACCTCTCCCGAAGCAAGCATCCCGGGCGTTCTTCCGAGATCATCCAAGGAGCGGGAATCTGCTCCAAATTCCAGCAGGAGCCTCACCATGTCCTCTGAGTTATGTGCCGCCGCATAGTGGAGAGGGGTCATGCCTGAATGATCACCGCGTCTTGCGAGGGCGCTTTTCCTGAGAAGCTTCTCCGCGAAGACGGCGTTGTCTTTCTCCACCGCGAGTATGAGAGGGGTTTTCCCGCTGCAGTCATCGGTATTTGTGAATGCCCTGCTGTCGATCAGCATCTCTGCAACGGCCCATTGTTCACATTCTATGGCGGTCATGAGGGGGGTCCGCCCGGCACTGTCTTTTATGTTCACGTTTATTCCCCGGCCGATGAGGAATTTTACCATGCTCCCTGAGCAGTGCTCCCTGATAGCCCCGTGAAGGAGGCTTTCCTTTTTGCCGTTGAGGCAGTTGATAAAAGCCCCGCAATGAAGCAGGAGCTTCACCAGCACAATATCTCCCCTCGCTACCGCATGATGGAGAGGGGTTCCGCCCTCATGATCACCCATCTCAAGAAGGCCGGAATCCAGTCTCACACCGGTATCACGAATAGTCTGCAGCATCTGGACGCTCTGGAGCAGGTGGAGGGGGGTGGCTCCCTCGTGGTCCTGCAGGTCAAGTGTCGCCCCGCTGAGTATCAGGCCTGTCACGAGGCCGTAGCGGTTGTTCAGCACCGCGTAATGAAGAGGGGTGCGGCCCTGCTCATCGCGGGTATTGATGAACAGGCCGAGCTCGGGCAGGAGGCTCATTATCCTGTAGTCCCCCTCGGTCACGAGCTTATGGACCTTCATCATCCCCGACTCATCGTAGATATTGAGAGGGGCCTGCCTGTCTCTCAGGATTTTTTCTATGTCAGGCTTTCCTGAGAGGAATGCCTGGTCTCTCGGCGTCAGCCCCCCGCTGCTCCTGAGGCTGAGCCGTGCGCCCTTGTTGAGAAGGAGCTCCACCATGGGCCTGTCACCCCCCTCGATGGCGGCGTGAAGGGGAGTGCGCTGAAAACTGTCGCAGCCATCGACGGGGCATCCGGCCTCGATGAGCCGCTTCGCCTCGGCGATGTCCCCCTCCCGGACCGCCTCCATCAGGCGGGGGAGCATCTGGGAGAGGTTGAGCTTCTCGACGGCGGACTGGCCCCATTGCCCGATTCGCGATACCCACGTGGCCGCTGCCGCCAGGAGCCCTTCGAGTGAGGAGGGGGCGGTGCTGGATGAGGGGCGGAGCCTCAGGAGCGCCTTTTTCATGGAAGCAGCCGACTGGAAGCGCTCAAAGGGATTCAGTCTCAGGGCCCTCTGAATCACCTCTCCGAAGCCCGGCGAGATGTCGCTCCTGACTCTGTGGGCGGCCTCGAACTGAAAGGGGCTGTCCTGGGGATCGATGCCGGTGATGAGGTGGTGGAGGGTGGCTCCCAGGGAATAGATGTCGGAGCGGGCATCGCTCTGGGATTTTCCATAGGTCTCGGGGGCGGCATAGCCGGGGGTTCCCAGGGCTATTGTGTCGGCGGCCTTTCCCTCTTTGAAGAAGCGGGCGATGTCGAAGTCGATGAGCTTGAGCTCCCCTGATGCCATGACCACCAGGTTGGCAGGCTTCAGATCCCGAAATATGATGCCGTGCCCGTGGAGGAATGCAAGGGCATCACAGAGCCTGAGGGCGAGCCCGATGGCCTCGTCCTCACTGAGAAGGGAGTTTTCAAGATACTCCTCGAGGGATGACCCCTCTATATACTCCTCGATCAGGAAGAACAGACCGCCCGACACGAAGTAATCTTCAAGAGCAGGGAGCATGTGATGGGGGAACCTCGTCAGGATCTCCACTTCCCTGTAAAACTTATCCGTGGTCTCGCTGCCCGGCGCTCCTGTCTCCTGGCCGCTTTTCGTCACCTTCATCGCGAAGGTAATTCCCTGAGGGCCCTCCACGAGATAGACCCTGTTCATCCCCCCCTCTCCGAGGAACCTGAGAACCTTGTATCTGCCGTTTACGACGGTGCCGTCGGGAAGTAGCTGCGCCATAGGCTCACCTCTGTATTATCAGGCGCCTGTGCGAGGTCCCGGCGCCGGGCATCCCGCAGTGCTCTTCATTACAGGCTCTTTGTCCTGAAATCAGGGAGCCTTCGTGAAGGGAGCGTGTGCCCTCTCCTCTTTTTTACGGACCGGGAGGTGATTCCTGCTGAGGGAATATAAGTGAGAGGACTTTGCTTTTCTGTCGAATTTCTCACAATACCGGCCGCTACAGGCTTCTTGTGAGCCGCATATGCCTGAGGGAGGAGATCTCTTCACTGGATTATACCCGGCGGTGATGCTTATGCTCAAGAGCATTACAATCTGCAGCTTTCCAAATTGCTGCAGCAATAGTGTGGATAACCGGGGAAAAACGATGAGGCTCCCCCTTCGCAGCCTGCAAGCACAGGGGCTGCAAAAAAAGTATAAGAGACAGGCTATTTCTTTCCCTTCTCGAGGCGCAGGCCATCCACGATCAGGCAGTCATCATACTCCACAATCCCGCCGGAGGGCTCCCCGCCCAGGGCTTCGGCGAGCTCCCCCAGCTCGGCCATTCCCCTGCCGCGGGAGAGCGGGATCGCCCACAGGGAGGGCTATCTCTGTAAAAGGTCAACTCCCCTTCCTGCATTTTCCTGATTTTTTCTCTACCCATCCTCTCCTTACTCACCCGCTTATAAAGCGGTAAACTAAAAGTGATCCACGAGCCGGGGTTTCGGCAATTACAAAGTGATCCGCACTGACTTCCCGGATTTCCTGCATACTATGGTTGCTCATACTGTAGTGACAGGAGGAAAAGAGGTGATCAGAGTGGATCATATGAGCTTATCAGGAAAATGTATATTGTGCAAGACCTTGCCATCAGAAAGATTGCAAAAATCCTCAGTATTTCCAGGAACACCGTGAGAAAATATGTCCTCGGAGAGAATCTTCCCCAGAAAAGAGGATTTACAGAGCGCGAGAAGCCCGTCACGGGAACCATCAATGACAAGAGAGAAGAATATCTTCGCCAGGACGAAAGTGAATGGAGTAAGCACCATACGGCGTGGCGGATATTTCAGAGAGAGCGATATTGAAGGACTTGGACAGCCGGAAAATGAAGATATCTTCGGCCGGACATAGTATGCGGCACATTCATGCGGGAAGCGTGAGCGGTGCCGTTATATCAAAGCCCATCGTGCAATGAGAAAAAGGAGAGCCATATGACACACTGCAGGCCCGTTTATAAGCTTCTTGCCCTTCTCCTGGTGATCGTTATCTTTTCTGGCTGCGGCGGGAGCAGCGATTCAGGGAGTGCGGCAGTCTTCCATGGAAGCGACAGTTCCGCCACCGCATCGGTGGTTACGGGAACGGTGACCGACAGCGCCACAAAGCAGGCGCTCTCTGACGTGACGGTTACCATCGGCGCTTCCAGCGCCGTGACGGGAAGCTCGGGAGCCTACAGGGTGGAGAACCTCTCCGCCGGCTCCTACACCTTCAAGGCATCCCGCTCCGGCTACCAGGACTATAGCCGGACCCTCACGGTGACGGCGGGAGGGACGGTGACGCAGGATGCGGCCCTCACGAAGAGAAGTGCCGCCGGGAGCGGCCTCCTTCTCGGAACGGTGACCGACAGCGTGACAAAAGCACCCCTCAGCGACGTGACAGTATCAACGGGAAGGGCGGAAAGAGTCACCGACAGCACCGGCGCATACCGATTCGAAGGAACGGCGACAGGGCAGCTCTCGCTTTCGGCAAGCAAGGACGGCTATCACACCTATTCGGTGTCGGTGACCATAGGCGGCGACGAGACAAAAACGGAAAACATCGCGATGACCCCTCTTGCCTCACAGAATGGCGCCATTCTGCAGGGCACGGTCACCGACAATGACACCAGGGCTCCCATAGAGGGCGTCTCGGTGACGGCCGGCGCGGACGCGGCGACGACCGATTCCTCGGGATTCTACCGCTTCGACTCTCTCTCCGCGGGGACTTACACGGTAAGGGCGTTAAAAGACGGCTACATCGCCGGGAGCGAGGTGGTGACCCTTGCCGACAGGGATCAGCGGGACCTGGATTTCGTGATGGCTTCCAGCGAAAAAGCCTGGCTTGACGAAGGGATCACCTATCGCTGGCAGGTGGAAGCCGTGGACGAGTCCGGCAGGAAAACGGAAGGCCCCCAGTGGTCCTTCACGACAAGCCAGGCCGGCAAGCCTGTCCCTCTGGCATTGAAGGGCGGAATCTCGCGTCATGAGGCCTGGACAGTGGCATCGTCGTTCCTTCTGACCCGTGGCAGGTCAGAAAACGAGGCCGGCGTTCCCCGCGAGATCTATGATCAGTCCGGCAGGGTCCTTCTTGCATGGGGAGTCCCCCTCCAGCCCTGCGGCTACGTGGTGGTGCCCTCGGTAAAAAGCGCCCTTGTGCCTCCCGTCCTCGCCTATTCCCTCAGGAGCGCTTTCCCCTTCAAAGAAGGCCCGGAAAACGGGCTCCTTGCCCTTGTAAGGCATGATCTCGCCATACGCCTCGCATCGGCCAGGGAGGCGGCCTTTTCCACCAGGGCCCGCGGGCAGAAGAACCTGATCCTCTGGCGCCTCGCTCTGGAAGGCAAGGCGCTGCGCCGCGCCGCGGCAAGGGATGACGAGCCTGCGCACCTTATGGAGTTTACCACCTGGAGCCAGAACCCCCCTTACAATAATGACTGCCCGGAAGACGGAGGAAAGAACTCCTACGTGGGCTGCACGGCTACGGCCATGGCCCAGATTCTGAATTTCTGGGAGGTGCCCACGACCCTTACCTTCACCGCGGCCGACGACTATGTGACAAAAACAAAGAAGATAGATGTGGACGCCCTTGATGCCAGTTTCAGCCATATCAGTTACAACGGCGGGAGCCCCAGCGACGAAGTGAAGGCCGTCTTAAGCTTCGCCTGCGGCGTCCTCATGCATATGGATTACACATCCGGCGCCGAAGGCTCGGCGGCCTGGGTGTCAGATGCGGCCAAGGCGCTGGAAACGCGATGCGGGTACGGGCGCGCCCGCCTCACCGAGTTCGACGACAAGACCAGGTTCTCAACGGTGGATATTATCGAGAACATCGGCAAAAAGCGTCCCGTCATACTTGGCTCGAATGAGCCCGAATCAAGCGGCGGGGGTCACACCTACCTCTGCGACGGCTACGACTCCGAAGAGGAGAAGTTCCACCTGAACATGGGGTGGGGGGGAGGATCCGATGGCTGGTATTCCCTTCCTGACGGGATACCCGATGAGATGACGGTCGTGGGCGAGATGGTGGACCAGATATACCCCGCCGATCAGCCTCCGGGGCCGGCGGCGCCCCAGAACCCCAAGCCGGACAATGATGCAACCGACGTGGATCCTCACAGGACCTTGAGCTGGGACTCCTGCCAGAATGCTAAGAGCTACAACTGCTGGATCTGGAAGGATTCGGAGACGAAGCCTGCCGATCCCACTTTCACCGGTCTCAAGTATGCCACCTGCGGCCCCAATGACCTTATGGAAAAAGGCCGCCGCCGGTAGGCCATTATCTCTGGAAAAGGCCAACTCCCCTTCCCGAGATCGCCAGGAACGGGCAGGTCATAGAAATCGACGGCGCCCGGGTTCATGAAATCCGCATATCTGACAGGAATGTCGCCTGCCTGTATCGTTTTATTGCTGTTTCCTGCAACAGCAACAGCCGGATGGCCTGCCCTGCGCAGTTCTTCAATTACCGGCGAGCCTGTCTGTCCTGTTGCCCCGAGGATAATATTCATGGTCCGTCAGGCTCCTTTTTTTGCACTTGTGACAAGCTCTGTGGAGAGACACTTCTTCCCTTCTGACGGCTGTTCCTTCGCCCCGGCTTGAGCGGGCTGACCGGGCGGGCGAAATGGCGGGCGCACGTGAAAAAGGGGCACCCCTGCAGGTGCCCCCGGATTCCGCAGCAGGACCCATGCTATTCCTCTATGGGGACCTTCTGAGGCTCCTTTTTCTCGGGCTCTTTCTGCTCGATCTTGGGGACTTCAATGATCAGAATCCCGTCCTTGAGCGATGCCTTGATTGCCTCTCTGTTGATCTCCGAGGGAAGCTTTATGCTCCGTGAGAAGGATCCCGTGGAGATTTCCCTGTGAAAGTAGTTTTCTTTCTTCTCTTCCTTCTCGCTCCTGGTCTCGCCCTTGATGGTGAGGACATCCTCATCGACAGAGATGTCGATTTCCTCTTTCTTGAAGCCCGGCACCTCGGCATTGATGAGGAAGTGGCTCTCCCTGTCTGCCAGGTCAATGGCGGGAACCTTGAAGGCTTCCCGGGGCGACATCGTCCTGTACATCACCGGCAGAGTCTCCCTGAAGAGCCTGTCGAAGGTATCGGGCATCCTCATTGCCTCATAGCGGGGAAAATATCTGGTAAGCTCGAACATATGGCACACCTCCTTTTTTCTTTTCCATGGGTTATGATGCTTTAATATAACAAAAGATTCCAATTCTATTTTAAGAAAGTTGAGTGTGTCATTGAAGCTTCGTCATGAAAGTCAGGCCTGCCCCGTTTCAATAAGGTAAGGCGCTGAGCGGGGCCGGCACGTATGGTTTCCGGCCTTTCCGAACCCGCTTTCCGCGGAATCTACAGGTCAAGAGCCATGAAATCTTTCCCCCGCAAAAAACATTCCGCCC
>JAVHLM010000062.1 GCA_031082125.1 Candidatus Eremiobacterota bacterium | reverse complement strand
CGAGAAGCCGCAGCGCTCCCCTGCGTAGTCCTCGATGAACTCATAGCCGAGAAGGCGCTGGAGCTGCCTCTCATCCATCGCCCGCAGAAGCATCCCCGTAGCCACGTCGAGCCTCTGGCGGATCGAGGCGGCCCTGATGAGGCGGCCTGCAATTGCCCTCGCGGAGGCCCCGGCGTCTCTTTCCGGCCGGGCCTCTTCAAGCCACGACGGGAAGAAGATGCTCCAGGGTGATGACCACGGAGATTCAGCGGCCTCTCCCTCGCCGTTCTCCCCGGTGATCTCTTCGGGATCGCTGATGCGACGGTTTCCCATCCACCTCCGGAGGAGAGGCACCCGGGAGAATATGGGGCGGCTCCCTTCGGCATCAAGGGCCGGAAGCCCGGGAGCGGCTTCCCCTGAGGCCAGGAAATTCGCAAGGAGCGCCTCGACGAAGCCCGGCATGGGCCCGTCATAGTGCTCTTTGTCCCTGAAGAGCGAGAGGGCGAAGTCCCAGGTGAGGGCAAGTGAGGGCGACACGCTGAAGTACATCATCGTGCCCTCGGACTCATCGCCATGGGGCTCATCGCACTTCCCGCCGCCCGGGGAATCCGCAGGCCTGACTTCAGCACACGGGCTTTCCTTGGAGCCGGGGGCCTCATCGGCTTTCCCTTCCGCGAGGGCCTTCTTCACTTCCCCCTCAAGGCCGCACAGGGAGCGCTCCCGGGCAACGGCGAGCCACCAGGACTCGTTCTCAGGCGTGATGACCCTCGAGAGAGATCTCAGGGCGCTCTTCGCGATTTTTCCCTCAAGATAAGCCTCCCGGGTGAGGGGGAGCACCTTGAGGAGCCGGAAATTGTGCATCAGCTCCGACGCGGTGCGCCCCGAGAACGAGAGATGCTCCGTGGCGAAGGTCCCCATGGAGCGGTATCCTAACTGATCAACCCCTTTCGTTTTCAGAGTGACAAGAAGACCGCCAAGTATAAGGTCAAGCGCCAGGCGGCCTCTGACTGCTTCACAGAGGGTGAAATCGATCCGGGATGCCCGCTCATCCCTGTCGATTGAGCCGAAGGAGATTTCCTCCGAGAGTTTTTCCGCTTCGGGGATGAGGCCACCTCTTGTGATCTTGACCAGGTGCCCGGGCCTGCAGGTGGAGGGACCCGGGGGGATCTCGTAAGGCTCGGGGAGGAGGAGCATGTCCTCGCAGTCCTGAGAAAAAAGAGAGTCACCGAGGTGAAGAAGCTCTTCTTCATCGGGGAGGAACATATCGGAGATTGAGTGGGTCTCATATGTATCCATAGTTATATTATATAATAATCATGATAAAATATCAAATAAGGCACCCTTTAAAAACCTTATCAATGCAACGATAAAAGGTCATCGCAGGATGCCCTCCAGGGGGAGCGAAAGGGGTAAAGAGGTCAAAAATGACCCTGAAGGCCATAAGGCGCCATCCAGCGAAGGGTCAGGCCCCTTCCCATGAGCTTCAGATCCTGCCTGCCGCCGGGCGGAAAGGTTTTGTGGGAAAAAAGATTTATGAGGCAGCATTCGAAGTGTCCGCAGTAGAGCGCATGTCCTGTGGAGCCTCTGCAGCTGGGCTCCATTCCTGGAGAGCATCTGCAGAGTCGGTGCTCTGGGGTCCGATAGAGAGAAGTTTTCATACTGACCTGAGCATCACGTCGGCAGCCTTCCTCGTGATCTCCACCGGATTGATACCGTCGTTATTGCACAGGCAGGCCACGGTGAATCCCAGGTCAGGGAACCTTACCATGTCGGCCCTGAAGCCCCCTGCGCCGCCTTCGTGGCTCACCGCCATGGTCCCCCGGTATGACCATACGGCGAGGCCGAAGGCATAGGTGAGCACCTCGCCGTTGTTGAGCCTTCCTCTTGTAAGAATAAGCCTCCTCAGCCTCTCGCCGCCGTCGGCGCAGCAGGGGAGCGGTGATTTTCCGCACCAGAAGGAATCCCATTTCGCAAGGTCGCCCAAGGTGGTGAAGAGGCCGCCGGGCCCCAGGGTTCGCTCCTTTTCGCGCTGCGCCTCGAAGTGAGAAATACCTGAGAGGGCATAGCCAGTGGCGCACTTCAAAAAGGCTCCGGGGGCACCCAGGCTGCTTTTCCTCATTCCCAGGGGCAGGAAGATCCTTGTTTTCACAAAGCGGTCAAGGGTGATTCCTGCGGCACGGTGGACAATTTCAGCAAGGAGCACATAGCCGGAGTTGCAGTACTGGAACCTCTCTCCCGGCGGGAAATCAAGCTCCCTGAAGGATGCAATGGCCTCCAGGGCTTCCCTGGTGCCGTAGCTCTCCCTGGTATCTTCAAGGAGACCCCTGTAATCCTTCAGGCCCCCCGTGTGGTCCACAAGATGACCTATGGTGACGGCGAAGCCATAATCAGGGAGCTCGGGCAGGTAGTGCCGGATATCCTGATCCAGCCTGAGGAAGCCTTCTTCCGCGAGAAGGGCAATCGATGCGGCAGTGAACTGCTTGGCAAGGGAAGCTGCTCCAAGGACTGTCGTGACGGTATTCTTCACCCCTCTCGAGAGATCGGCCATCCCGAAGGCTCCCTGAAAGACGATGGCGCCTTTCTCAATCACGGCAAGGATGCCGCCGGGAGCCTTATCGCTCTCCAGGGATCTCAGCATATCCTTGAGCCCGGCCTCTCCATCGCGGTGAAGCATCTCAGCGGGCCTCCCAGCCGGAGAGCAGGAATTCCAGCTCGCGCGCCAGGGGCTTCTCAAGTTTTCGCTGGGCCTCTTTGAGCGCAAGGCGTCCCTTTTCGGCCTGGGAGGGGAGGGGCTTTGCCTGGTTTCTGTTGAAGCGGGTGAGCCATCTCTTCAGCAGGGCGAGGCTCTTCTTCTCAAGCTCTCCTTCGGAACGGGCATAAATCAGCAGCAGGGAGGGGAGGCTCTCCCACTTGGGCATAGCCCGGAAGAGGAGGAGGATGTTCCACTTTACATGGGGTGCTTCGCTGCGGGTGAACATTCCGCAAAGCAGGTCTCCCTCAAGCCTTCCGGGGAGCCTGGCCAGGATTTTTCTCGCAGCGGCCGATACCCCGGGATTCTCATCGGAGAGCGCTCCCAGGAACAACTCGAAATGGGCTGAGGGGGCAAGGCTTCCCAGGGCAGTGAGGGCCGCTTTTCTTACCGGTGCCTGGTTACCGCGGGCATAAGGGAGCGCAATAGTTGCGTCACTCTCTTTCCCTGTTTCGCCCAGGCCCAGCAGCGCCACCGTAAGGCGGGGCGTGACAACGGTGCCGAGTGCCTCCCTGTAAAAGCCTGCAATATCAGGCTCCCCTCCCATGCCTGACACTATCTCTCTTGCAATACGCCGCATTGCAGAATCATTATCAAAGAGGGCTTTTTCCGCATGCCCCTGGAGCCCCGGATCGCCTGTTTCCCTGAAGGCGAGAAGGGCTTCGCGGCGCACCAGGGCCGACCGGTCTCTTACCATCGTCCCGAGGAGCCTCCGAAAGGGCTCTTCACTGGCATGATGCCTGGCGATGAGAGCCGCCGATTTCTTGATAATGACATCCTTTTCCCTGAGTGCTCTCCCTATAAGCGTCACCATACTGTCGGGGAGGTGCTGGAGAGCCACATGGTAGGCAAATCTCCTGGTCTCTCTGCTCGCCGAGGACAGGGCCTCCAGCAGGAGCCTCACGTGTTCAGGGCCTGTGACCAGGGAAATCACGCCTTCCACGAAAGATGAATGATTGTCGCGTCTGCACTCCCTGAGGGAGAGGACCAGGGGGAGGCAGGCTACCCAATGGACCGCATAATCACCGTCAAGACGCTTCTCAAGAATGCCTGCCGCGAGCTCCCTGATCTCCGGGACCCAGTCATTGAGCCGCAGGATGAGAAAGGGAAGCTGCCTGCCCCCCCACATGCAGGCAAGCTCCTTGAGGGCAGCCTCGCGGATATAGCCGCTCCTGTCAAAGGTACCGAGAGCCGCGATGACCCAGCCCATCTCGCCAAGGTCATGGGCTGTCCTGAACACTCTCGAGGGGCCCCAGAGAAGGGCAGGCTTCACGTGATGCTTCCAGTCGATATCAATCCTTCTCACTGTCTCGTCAAGCCAGTGGTAGGCCGATGGAGGGGCGCTCTCAAGGAGGGAGGCGATTATTGCGGCCGCTGCCGCTGCTACGTGCCTGTTCCGGGAGAGGGCAGTGGGGACGAGGCGGGGGATGGCCCTGAAATCACAGGAATGGGACACCTTTTCCACAAGGTGGTGAGGCACGGGGGATCTTGTCATCCCTTCTTCGAGCGTGATAATCCTCCTGAGGAACTCATCAAGTGACGGCGTGGCTTCTGAGACTTTCAAGGCACCTCCGGGTGTATGAGGAGTAGAGCCCAGGTACTCTTTCTTTAAAAAGAGGAAATTTCCTGGAGTCCATGGCGATTGTCTGTTCATTGTTGCCAAAAGGTTAACTCCTGACAAAACACTTTACATATCCTGGCGAATGGCGTATAATAAACACTAACTACCCTTGGTATGAAGGTGAGAGCATGGAAATAAATCCGTCAATGCCGAATATCTCGGTGTCACAGCCTCCCGGCGGTTATCACTTCTCAGGCGCCACGGCGACTCCTGTTGATTCTTTCAGCAAAAGCACGCCGTCAGGCAGTGGAATCTATTCCCCGCAGAAGTTCCAGGAGGTTTTTGAAAACGCCGGGGAAGAGTGGACCTTTAAAATGCCCCCGGGGGATCATTGCAAGGGCTTTGTCATGGGAAACGAGGGCTCCCTTTATGCCACCACCCATAACAAGATAATAAAGGTAGATACCACGAACGGAAAGCTCCAGTGGGAGAAAGGATGTCCAAGCGGGGTATCCTCCATGCCCCCGAAAGTCACCAGGGAGGGCGCGGCCCTTGTGACGACCGATGACGGCTACCTCATGGCCTTTGATCCTGCCGACGGCCACAGGCAGTGGAGCTATCATACCACCACGACGGGGACTCACCCCTTTGTCTCCCCTGACGGGACCATCCTCTGCCAGCGTGATGATGAGCTCTGCGCCCTCAGCTCCGACGGGAAAAAGAAATGGTCCTTCAAGATGAATACCAATGACATGCGAATAGACGGCGCACAAGATGACGGTACTGTCTTTGCCGTCAACAGCAGAGGCGTCCACGCCGTGAGCGGTAAAGGGAGCAGCCAGTGGTTTCATCCCTGCACGAACGGCGGCTGCATAGCAGTCCATAACGACAATGTTTATATAACGGCGGCAAGAGATGAGCTGAGAGCCCTTGATCCCGCCACAGGAAGGGAAAAGTGGAAGATCCCCCTTGGCGAGGCCGGGGTTATCGCGGGAAATGACGGGGTCCTCGCTATCCAGGGCCATATGCAGTTCCGGGTGATTGATCCCAAGGACGGCGCCTCCATCTGGGCAGTCTCGACCAAGGATGACGAGCGAATCAAGGCCATAGACAACAGGGGCACGGTCATCACGGGGAGCAGGGACAATCACATAAGGGCTTATGACAGGAATACCGGCAAGGTGCTCTGGACCTACAAGGCCGAAAGCTCAACCGTAGACGGGCAGGCGCGTTTCGACAGCAAGGGGAGGCTCCTTATCAGCGACAGGAACAATATCTACGGCATTGACCCCATGAACGGGAACCTCCAGTACCGCTCCCACTCCAGGAGCAGGATCACCTCATGGGGCCTTGACGAAAAGAACTCCCTCATCCTGCTCCAGGGTGCTGACTCGGGAAAAGTCACCGGCGTCAATTACCGCACCTTTGAAACCACTTCCCACGAGGAGTTCAAGAAGGATTACGATATCACCGAAGAGGACAAGGTGATTGAAGGCCCCGGGTTCGTTGTCATAGGCGGCGTGAAGCTCAAGCAGAAGTCCTAGGGCTCATTTCCCTTCATTTTTCATCTCCCTCGAGAGGGGGATGGTGAAGATGAACGTGGTTTCAGTATTCTCGCCGCCCCTGGATTCCACCCAGATTTTGCCGTGATGGGCCTCGACGGCGATGCGGCAGAGGGCAAGCCCGAGGCCCGTGCCGCTCTTTCCGGACTCTCCCTTCTCTGCCGTGAAGAACCTGTCGAATATCTTCTCCCTCAGCTCTTCCGGTATCACGCTTCCCGTATTTTTCACGCGGAACTCGAGGAGGCTCCCTTTTCTCGCCGCTTCAAGCTCGATGCTCCCGCCCTGGGGAGTATGCTTTATCGCGTTGTAAAGAAGGTTTTCAATGGTGCGGCATATGAGCTCCCTGTCGGCAAAAAGGGCAGGGAGATCGTCGGGCATCTTCACCTCGATGGAAACATTGTTTGAAGAGGCCTGCACCCTGAACAGATCGGCCATTTTGTGGAGGTCCTTGACGGGGTCCCAGGAGATTATCGTGAGGCGGAGTCCCCTTTCTTCGCCGGCATAGACATCCAGGATATTGGAGATGAGGTTGAGCATCCTGTTCCCCGAGGCCTCGCAGGCAGTGACAAGCTCGGTGCCCTGGTTGTCAAGATCCTTGCAGTAGTATTTCCTGAGGGTGCCACAGGAGACAAGAATTGATGCCAGGTATGACTTCATGTCATGGACAATCGTGTTGGTCAGAAATGCCTTGGTCTCCTGGAGCTTCTTGAGCTCCTGGTAATTTTTCTGGAGCTCCTCGGTCTTTTCATCAATCTTCACCTGGAGGTAGTCGATGTAACGGTTGGTGAGAGAAGAGGTGATGCCTGCCATCAGGCTCACGAGAATGAAAAAGAGGATCCTGAAGAGGGCCATGAGGGGCTCCTGCATCTGGTGCTGCGCCACGTTGAGGGGGAGAAGGCCCACGGTGATCCCTGAGATTACGGCCGTGACAAGGCCTCCAAGGGCTCCCAGCAGAAAATTTGCCAGGATTATGGGCACATAGAATATGTGCAGATAGGGGAGGTAAGTGCCTCCCGTGAAATAGACCGCAATGGCTGAAAAGGCCACGAGGAGCATAATCGACAAGACCCTGATTCCCAGGTGGACCTTTCCCCTCGCATAGATCGCCTCTGACGCATAGAGCAGTATCAGGTCATAAGGCCTTCGCGCGTTCTTTCTGTCAAGGAAAATCACTTTGTTCCACCCTTCACGGTCTGCCTGCTTTCCTGTGCCGGCGGTCCCGGCAGGAAATTCTCCAGGTTTCATATCAGAATTCTTCCTGGAAGGCCATTATCCTCTATTGCCAGCCTCTTCGAAGGCTCTGCCGGGGAGGGTTTTTACCTGCTCCTTATAATCTATATCTCAGGAGGTGATTTTCATGACAGATTCTCAGAACAACGCGGGCGTACTGCCTGCAAAGTGCTGGTGGGCTATGGGGATCCGTGGTATTGCGGCCCTTATCTTCGGCATACTGGCTTTTGCCTGGCCCGGGATCACGGTGGCCACGATCATTCTTTTCTTCGGGGCTTATGTGCTTGTAGATGGCCTTTTCACTGTGGTATCTGCTTTCATGCACCGTGAATGGCCGCGGTGGTGGGCATTTCTCATTGAAGGTCTCGTGGGGCTCATTGTGGGAGGCATTGCCCTCTTCAGCCCCGTTTCGGCTCTTGTTGCGGTGAGCATCATCGTGGCCGCCTGGGCCTTCATCACCGGTGTTTTTGAAATAGTGGCGTCATTTTCCCTTCCCGGGGGATTCCCGGGGAAATGGGGCCTTCTGGCGGGAGGTATTCTCTCGGTGCTCTTCGGGTGTATTGTCGTGGCTTCCCCTGCGGCTTTTGCGGTGATGATCTCATGGTTCATCGGGGCATACGCCGTAATCTTCGGCGCCGTGCTCATCTACCTGTCCTATACTCTCAAGTGCGCCGCCTGAAGGTGAAAGGAGAGGCTTATTGAATTATCCTATGGGGATCAAAGAGATACATTTCTCTATATAATAGTATAAGGAGGATCGGATGAATACCCAGGATTTTCTCAAGTTCATGGGAAAGGTAAAAATGTATGACCTTACGCAGCCCCTCTCTGTCCATACGCCGCCATGGCCCAGTTACGTGCCCCTCAGCGTGCAGTATTTCAAGAGGATTGCGGGAGCTCACATGGGCCAGGGGGCCAACGGGCAGATCATCACCATGAGCCACCACGTGGGAACCCACATGGACGGGGAGATTCATTTTTACGGAGCAGGGCGCTCCATAGGGGAGGTGCCGCTCCAGGAGTGGGTAGGCCCCGGCGTCGTCGTGGACATCTCCGACGAGGTGGGCGACTACGACCTTTACTCTCCCGAGATGATACAGAAGCGCGTCGAGGTCAAGAAGGGCGACATTCTTATCATCAACACGGGCTATCACCGCTATGCCTGGTACGAGAAGCAGTGCGACGAGGTGCGGTATTTCGTCAAGCACCCCGGGCCCGACGCCTCGTTCCACAAATGGGCCATCGACATGAAGATCAGGTGGATCGGCGTGGAGTGCGGCAGCGCAGACCACCCGATGAACACTATCATCAGGCAGTGGCATCCCAAGCTTTTTGAAGAGGCCGAGAAGAAGCTCAAGAAGAGGACAGGAAAGCTGTGGGATCAGTATTTCCCCCAGGATGAGTATTACCAGGTGATGCACCTGAAGCTTTTCCCCAAGAAGATAGTCCATGCCGAGAACCTGGGCGGCGAGATTGACAAGATAGGGAACAAACGCTGCTGGATAGGCTGCTTCCCGCTGAAGGGAATGGAGTTTGAGTCGGCGCAGTGCAGGATAGTGGCTTTTGACGCCCCGGCTGACTAAGAGTTTCTGATCTGGACCATTGAAAGAGGAGCGGCAGGTGTCCGCTCCTCTTTTTCATGGCGGGAGCACCATGACGGGCTCCCGTTTTACATTTCAGTAACATTGTTTACCAAAAAGCAACAATGTTCACAAAGAGGCAACAAAATTTTAACAATCCGGCAACATCGCCGTCATATTGTGGCAATACGGGGGAGATATAATACAATTAAGATGTTAGCATAAAAAATGTTAACAAAACAAATGGAGGTGTAAACAAATGATAGCTCAGATGCCCTTCCCCGGATATCCTTCGATACCTGATGTAAACGGCGGCGGTTACCCTTTCCCCGGCGGTTATCCCTTCCCCGGAGGCGGCTATCCAGGAACCCAGCAGCCCCAGTGCCCCTGGAACACACCCTGGATGCCCCCTTACTGGAACATGTGGCAGTCTTTCCCCACCTACCACGGGAATCTCCCCGACTCGTCAGTGGGCCAGCATGGCTCCTGCTGGTGGCGCCACGACGTCAAGGGCTACGGGATTGACCTTGATGGTGACGGCCGCTACACAAAGGGCAGAGACGGCGTCCTGGCTTTCGATTTCAACAAGGATGGCAAGCTCGATGAGCGGGAGATTGAGCGGAGCAACAATATGCTCAAGGCGATGGGCGGCAATGACGATCTGAACGGAGACGGCAGAGTGTCGAGGATGGAGCGCATGCAAGCCGAGCAGCTGCGCCGCCAGGGGAAAAAGTTTGACAAAAACGGCGACGGCAGGCTTGACACCAACGAGCTTGAAAGGGCCAACGCCAAGGTATGGATTGACAGCGACAGGGACGGCAAGGCCGACTCGGGAGAGCTTAACAGCCCTTACAATGTGCCCTCGCCATGGTTCGGCAACAGCAGCATAGGGTATGTGGACCCCCGGAGCAACTACACGCAGATGTGGAACAACTTCCCATGGTTCCCTCCCTTTTATGGCTGCGGCCAGTATGGCAGGGGATAAAAATCGGTAGAGATACAAGGTAAGGATTGCACAGTAAGGGAGCAGCATGGCAAAGAAAGCGCAGAAGCCTGCTGCTCTCTTCTTCTTTCCCCTTCAGATTCTCAGCGCCTCATAGGTTTTGCCGGCTTCACAGGTTTCACAGGTTCCACGGGCTTTACCTGTTTCACAGGCTCCTGCGGATGCTCCTCCTCCTCGGGTATCTCCCCCTCGATCTTCAAGTTCCGGTAATAGTCGCCGCTGTCCTTGATTATCCGTTCGTACCAGTCCTTGGGGTAGCCGGGGTGGGTCACTTTTCCCCTCTCGTCTTTCATGTTCCCGTCCAGGTATTTTATCAAGAGCTCGGTGAGCAGCTTTTTCCACCTGGAGAGACAGAGGTCAGCCATCTTGGCCGAGTAATCAGTGAGGTAGCCCGATGCGAGCTCTGGCGACTGCTTATACAAGGCCAGGGCCGCCTCTTCCACCGGTGCCTGCCTTGCAAGATACACCGCTTCAAGCTCGCTCTGCGCTTTTCCTATATCTTTTATCATATCGCAGTAGCGTGAGTATGCGAAGTTGGACACGAAGTTGAAGACCCAGAATGCCGAGTCCCAGCTGAACTCTGTGAACGATCCGGTTCCCCGGGCGAAGGGCTTCGGCACTTCCCTTATCCCCGCGTAAAGGGGAACATATACGGTGCTCGCGGTATCATCGACGCCGAACCACAGAAGGCCGCCGATGCAGTCGGGAAGCGAGGAACGGGACTGGGAGACAAAGGAGAAGGCAGTCTGCTGCGTTGAGGTGGACCTTTCATTGAAATATTCCTGCTTGTTGACTTTCCACGTGAGAGGCCTCCAGCGGTAGGGGAGGTGGTAGGGGCCGGCGCCGACGCCTTTTGAGAGATCAAACTCGGTGCCTTCGAAATGATCGCGCATGCACTCCATCACCTCGCGGGCCGAGAGCTTTTTGTCGGGCTTCACCCAGAGGGGAAGCGGCTCGGGCTTTTTCCCCCCCAGGCCTTTGACCCTCTCGATGGGGATATTTACTGAAGGCGCTGTGCGCCTGAAGAATTGCCACACCCTTGCCTCGCAGGCCCTGAGCCCTGAAAAGCTCGTTGGATGGTATGCATCGGCAAAACTGAAAGCCTCGTCGTTTCCCTTGAAGAAGCCCTTCTTCCTGGCAAAGCTTATCACGTCCTTCGCATAGAGGCAGTTTGCACTGTCATTCTGCGGGAATTTCCCTATGCGGGACTGGTTTGCATGGGCCGACACACAGCCATCAGGGATTTTCAATGCAACCCACACGGCGCCTTTCCCGCCGGGACCCTTGCCGATGAGATCCATCATCCAGACCTCGTTCTTGTCGGAGATGGAGAAGGTCTCGCCTGTGCTGCAGTAGCCGTAGCGCTCCACGAGCGCCCCCATGGTCTGGATCGCCTCGCGGGCGCTTTTTGAGCGCTGCAGGGCCAGGGTGATGAGGTTGCCGTAGTCAATGACGCCCTTGGGGTCCTTCAGCTCGGTGCGCCCCGTGAAAGTCGTCTCTGAGATGGCTACCTGGTATTCGTTCATATAACCTATGACGGCATAAGTGCGGGCAGCCTGGGGAATCGTCCCTGTAAACTTGCCGGTATCCCATTCATAAATATCAAGCTTCTGGCTCTCGCCGTACTCAGCGGCAGGGTAATAGCGGAGATCGCCGTAGAGGGTATGGGAGTCGGCAGTGTAGGTGATCATCGTGGACCCGTCAGCCGAAGCCCCCCTGGTCACGAGAAAGCTTGTGCAGGCCCGGGCCTGTGATATCTGCAGCATTACGGCGATGAAGGCCGCGGCAAGGAACAGGGCGAGTTTTTTCATGGCAGTTTTCTCCTGGTGGTGTGCAAGCAGTATAACCGTCCGGCCGCAGCTTGTCAAGTAATCATATCCGAGAGCCCTGCATAACTCGCAATGAAAATGCCTGTGGGAGATTGTGGACACAAC
>JAVHLM010000061.1 GCA_031082125.1 Candidatus Eremiobacterota bacterium | reverse complement strand
CCTTTAGAGATCAGCAACTCGGCTATTTCTTTATGGCCTTTTCCGATTGCATAATGCAGCGGTGTATCGCCATAATACCCAGGAGGTATCAAAAAAAAACTTGACTTGGCATTGACATCGGCGCCCTTAGAGATCAGCAACTCGGCCACTTCTTTATGACCTCTTTGGCTTGCATAATGCAGCGGTGTATCGTCATTTTTATCCTTGTCATTGATCTCCGCACCTTTAGAGATAAGCAACTCGACAAATTCTTTATGACCTCTTTGGCTTGCATAATGCAGCGGTGTATCGCCATTTTTATCCTTGTCATTGATCTCCGCACCTTTAGAGATAAGCAACTCGACAACTTCTTTACTTCCCGCTTCACTAGCCGCGTGCAATAGAGTAGAACCATCATGACATTTTAAAGTAACTAATTCTTGTTTTCTTGCTGAAAGTGCTTTAATTTTAACGGTATCCGCACTTTTAGCCGCCTCAAACAAATCATCTTCTATATCCATCCATTCATGACAATGTTTGCACTTGATTGCATCCTGTTGTATATCTTCTGCGCAATAGGGGCATTTTTTCATATTCCCACCTCTTCCTTATCAACCGTCAATGATCGGTGTAGATTTCATGATCTAATGCGTCCACTTAAAGCCCCATAGACAATTTCATAGAAAGTCTCAGATTTTTCAAATATACACTTGATTATATCTGCGATAGAGTGCGCTTTTCCTTGATACCAATATCTGTTATATGAAACTTCCAATGGAGATACACCAGTTGCCACCTGTAATTCTATTTGTTCTGCTATTTTTCGCTTGTCATGCATCGTACCATAAATTTTGAGTCTTTGTTCTCGTTCGTCTTTTCTATCTTGGGATACGCTCTCTCCATGCTCTTCTTTTTCTCTTAACTTTTGCGATTCTTCAGCTGATGCAAAAGAACGCCAAAGCATCGGGCGATCTAGTTCTCTTGCGGCCCAAATCAAAAAACACATCCCCTCAACAGAACTTCTTGAAATTTGTCCAGCATCCCTATGTTGTCCAGCATCTACTAAAACATTTATAGATTTAAGTTGCTCTTCTTGAGATTTTGCAAAACATAAAGCCATAAAAGCCAAATGATCTGACTCCTCCCATTTTATCTTCCCTGACTGCATAATCTCACTAGCCAATACTAGAAGTTTATCTGAAAAATCTCTGATAACTGGAATAACTTTTTCCCCTTCAGGTAGATTATTCATCAAGGCTTACCTCATTGTTAAGAAGATCTCTTAGTCATTTCCGTTTGCCTTCAACCATGTCTTTAGTTCAGGAGGATTTATCTCAACACGATCAATAGATTTCCATTTAATAGCTTTATTAATGTGTTCTCCCTTAGATATGATAGAAACGGGGCCATCTTCCGAGACAATTATTGCAACAGTATCTAAATGCACTCCTGTAAATCGCAATGATGAATTAAATCTAGCTCCTCTTGAACGGTCTTCATTTTCTCTTTGAGGTCCATCAAGTAGACAAGCGAAGGCATACAACTTAGCATTTCCATCAATATGCAAAGCTCCGTCAATTTTCGCCATGCTTATCGCGATTTCTATGTTTTCTGGGTTTTCAAGATCAAGTGGTTCCATCAATTTTTGGCCTGCTAGAGTGAGTTGAAGTTCACCAAGTTGAATTATTAGCGTACACCCATGACGCTCATCTCTAGCGGACTGAACAATTTTTCTTGTTATATTCAACAAACGCTCCTGCCTAGCAGTCGAGAAACCAACTTCTTTCAGAATAGTCTCAAATGAAGTCAGATCTACTATATGACGAGTTGAATAAAACTTCCCATCTCTGAA
Source organism: Candidatus Eremiobacterota bacterium (assembly GCA_031082125.1). NCBI lineage: Bacteria > Bacillati > Vulcanimicrobiota > Vulcanimicrobiota bacterium. Next base: position 10,356 of record JAVHLM010000061.1, on the reverse strand, counting down.
GGTGCAAACGATCTCACTCCCAAATCTAATATCACCACATCCGTTCTTAAAATCTGCAATTATTGTATTATCAAAAAATTTACCCTTATATATCCCGACAAGCTTCTTTTCGTTGGCCAACAGAGAGTATTCTTGATTATCAACAGCTTGAAGGAGTTTGCGAATATGTTTTACGTCGCTCAAAGATATAGCCACGGAATTGTCAAATGACGCATGCAAACGCAAATTCTTAATGATTTCGGTTTCGCAAAAAATCAACCTACCAGACGCGCGCACCCCTTCTTCGATGGCCGTGGAGATATCTAAGATAGTTTCAAGAATATCCATAATAGGCAATCTTGAATCTCTATGTAATATACAATTTAACTTGCCGCCTAAATGATGTCCGACTGCACGCAATGCATAACCTTGCATGACATATCTGGAATCGCTTAAAATGTTACCTCCTAAGGCGATCTCATTAACGAGAAGTCCCGTAGCATGTTGAAGCCACCTTATAGTTGGCCCTTCGGAACAACAATTGAGGTGTTTTTCAGTGAACCACATCTGGTAGAATACAGATTTTGAATATGCCCCAAATGAAATGAGCATTGGTATTTCATCTGTTTTTGCAATTTGATACATGCCAAAGCTAAAATTTGAGACATCCGGTGCATTATTTTTCCAATTACCTGCCTCTCCATATATCTCTCGAAATTCTTTTACATGTTCCCGTAGGAGATCCTGAGGGTCAAATACAAAAAGTGGACCTTCACGTGTAAATGCGATTAATGCGCTGACTCTGCTGCAGTCGGAAAATTGCGATAGGCCCATCCGGGAGCCTTCCAGTATTGAAAAAATAGAAAGATAATATTGAACGGGGAATTGACTCATTTGAGGCCCTCTATTTTTCACAGTGAATTATTTTATTTTGTTCCATATAAGCTCTCTTCTCTCCTATAAAGCAATATTCAATGCAGTGATAAGATGACTCCATGAAACCATCACATCGATTCAAACCGCTATTCTGTACACGTAATCTTCACATTTTGCGGTGACGTTCTATGAACATACGATTCAAACCGATACTTCATACACGGCCCCTTACTCCTTCCCCTCCCGGGTCCGCCGCTCAAGCTCGGCCTGGGCCGCCTCCCTCACCTCCGGGAGCCTCCCCAGCTCCGCCGAAAGCGCCCGAAGCTCCGCCGCCTTCTCAATGAGGGCCTTCTTCTCCTCATCCGTCATCTGGACCCCACTGAAGGACGCCAGGCGATCCTCAAGCCCCGCAAGCCCGCCCATCAGCACCGCGGGGTGCGTGCCTATCTCCTGCAGAAGCGATCTCAGCCGCTCGGCCTTCAGGCGCTTCTCCTCCGTGTCGAGGCCGCCCCACGCCGTCGAGGGCCACTGGGGAATCGGCGGCGGCATGCCGAGCTTCGCACACACTATGCTCAGGCTGTACTGAAGCGTGTCCATTTTTTCAGAAAGGCCCTTCACATAGCCCTGCAACTCCACCTGCCCTTCCTCGACTTTCTTTACCCTCCACGGAAGCCCATAGAGCTCCTCCGGGACACTCGGCATAGTACCGCCAGGCGGTGCTGGCGATGGCACCGCGGAGCCTTTGAAAAACTCATCGACTATCCGGCACACCGCGCCCCCCATGCTCTCGCCTATCTCATCGGCATACTTCCTCACCTTACCGTATGCCTCTTCAGAAAGCCTCACCGTGATCGCGAGCTTCTCCTCCACCATACCGCCCCCTTCTCCCTTTCCTCAGTCCTGATGCACTTCTGCATCACCTTCCAGGATCTGCATCACTTTTGCATCACTCCCCCGCTCCTAAAGGACCTCCTTCACCCAGCGGTCCACCTCAGCGCGCAGCCTCTGCCGGTTCGCCGTGTCGATGTGAATCCCGTATTTCTCGCCCTTAATGCCGCAGCCGCTGTTCACCCAGTCATCCACCGTCCCCTGCTTATACGCGCTGTAAAGGCGAAGGTCCCTCTTGTACCGCTCGAGCTCCTGCTCCGTAAAGAACCGGTCAAGATCCTTCTCCCACTTGTCAAGATGGACGAGGTGCACCCTCTCCGGGGAGGGGCCGTAGAAGATCCCCTCACGGAGCTTCTCTTCAAAGTTCTCCGGGATCTTGGCTCCCCAGGGGTCATAGTCGGTGATGGCCCCGATCTCCAGGCTCATCGCCCCGGCGGCCACAAGGGCGTCATAAAGATACTCCGTGGCAAGAAGGCCTGGCTCACCCTTGGAGGCCACCACGGTGATCCCGTACTTTTCCGCCGCATACTCGCAGAGCCACCACAGCCCCTCCTTCTCCGTGAAGAACATCAGCCGCGGCCGCTTCCTCCCTATAATCCTGAACTCTTCCCGGGGGTCCCTGAACTTGAAATCCCCCGGGGTGGGCACCTTGTAGTGAAACCTGAAGATCCCCGCCTTCACGAAGTCATTGAGCGTCCGGGAGACAAGGTTCGTGACGTAAGTCTCCTTGGCGCCGTGGAAGAGACGCGTGAAAGCTTCGGGGTCCTTCCTCCCGAGCTCCTCAAGGAGCTCCCGCGAGACCGACGGCAAAAACCAGCCGGGCTTCTCAAGAAGCCCCTCTTCCTCCACCCTTTTCATCACGGTAAAAAGCTCGCCGCACCGGAGATCTTTCCCCCTGCCCGGGTCCATCAGGCCCTTCTCGATGTAGAAGGGCTCCACGTCCCGGTACCAGAACGAGCGCTCGTTGCCGTCCACCGGCTCGAGCTCCCCGGCTTTTATCCGCAGCCAGGCCTGCCAGACGAAGGTTTTCATGCAGGCCTCGTCGTTGAGATCCTCGGTCGTATAGGGGAACATCTCAGTAAGCTCCTCCCGGCTCTTCCCCTGGAGATCGTTTTGGGCCTCAAGGCTCACCCGCTCTTGAACCCAGGCCCGCTTCACCGCGCCCAGCTCCTCGAGGGTCTTCTCCTCGATATCCTTCCACCCCATCGCGCTCCTCCTTCCCCACCCGTCCTGGATGGAGGTTTTTTCCGCCCCCGGTCCGAATCACCCCTCCATGGGAAGAACGCAGACCGTCCTCGCCGACACCGTCTCAAAAGAGCTCAACATCCCCCTCAAGTACGGCCGCGCTTTCATCGACCGTTTTCTCGCCCTTGTCGCCGACGATATCGTCTACACCGGCGAGGTGAAGCTCCGGGGCCTCGGCACCTTCCGCGTCGTCACCCGCGCTCCTCTCTCGACGACCCACCCCCAGACCGGGGCGCCGGTGCATATCCCCAGGAAAAAGGTCCTCAAGCTCCGCACCTCCGTCGTCATCAGAAGGCGCCTCAACCCGAGGGAGCCCGCGAAGCGATCCCCCAGGACGACGCGGAAGAAAGCAAAGCCGTAGCGTTCTTCTTCACGCGCTTTTCCTCCGCAAGCCCGAATCCCATTCTCCCAGGCCTTCCCAATATTTCAGTTCAAGCACCGCATCTTTAAGCGTTTTGAGCCCAAACTTTTTATCGCCCTTGCAAAGCCAGCAGTTGCAGGAGAAATTCCACTTCTTCAGCTTCCCTGGCGTGCGCCTGTAAATATCTTCGGGTGTAAAGCTCAGGTGATCCCGTGCGATTCTCAGCCTCTTTCGCACGATCCTCCACGTCTTATGGCGACGCGCCGCCCGCTTCTTCTCCCTGGGCTCTTCCTCGTCAGGCGCATTATCCGGCTCGTCCCGCTCTACTTCCCGCACGACGCCTTCACCCCGAAGAATCCCGACGACGCGATGGAAAACCATTCGCCGTTACTGAGCGGATAGCTCACCACCGTTATCTCCGGCGGATCCTCCTTCGCCTTGGGCTCGCACTCCCCGGCACACACCGCGCCCTGAAGGAGCAGCGGCACCGCAGGTCGCACCTTCTCCATAATCTCTTTGACACTCTCCTCCACCTGGGCGACGGCTCCCTCCTCGGCCTGCTTCCTCGCCTTCGCCTGGTTGGTCCTCGAGATCGGCCCGAGCTTCATTACCCACTCTTCCCCCGGATGCGCCACCACCATGTTGTCCACCCCTTTCCTTTTTCCCGTCCGCGTGTCTTTCAGCATACCACCGCCATATGACATCTGTATGTCACTGGGGTTAACCTTTCCCTCTTTTATGTAAACTTTTTGCAAGGACCGGCTTTTTCTTTCCCTTCGGCCGCCCCCTCTTTTTCCTCTCCTCCCGGCCCATCTCGCTTATTTTGAGAGCCCTGTTCCCTATCCATTGGGAAGTGTAGCCGCCAGGCTGCCAGGGCCCTTTCTTCTGCCCTGCGGCCAGGTCACAGGAGCCGGGGAACGTCACTTCTATCCGCTCCCCTTTTCCATAGGTCCGGCTGCCGATTGTGACGCTCTTGATGCAGGTGAGGATCTTTTTGCGGGCCTTTATCTTCCCGGTGCGCTGCTCGATTATCTCCACGGTGCCGTCTATGGTGTACTGCTCATAGGTTTTCTCTTTCTCGCCCTGGTGCTTCTCAATCCACTTCAGGAGCGCTTCTCTCGCCATCGTGGAAACGGCGGCGCCTTTTGCCTTACAGAGCGCTGCGAAAGCTTCCTTCAGCTCCGGCTCAACGAGGATGTGAATGTCCACCTTGCCGCCGTGGGGGCCCTCGGGCCTGCACACCGGGCACGCGCACCAGGAAGGATGCCCTGCCTTTTCAGGGGGCGGTGCGATCTTTTTCTGCCTGGTCTTCCGGGCGCCTGCAGGCTTTTCTCTCTTCTGAGGCGCCATTGGCTCAAAGGCGATCTTCTTCTGCCCGGGAAGGGATATCTCTGGCAGGAGCATCCTGCCCGGTCTTCCCGGCCGTTTTTTCCTGGATGCCTCCTGGGGCTCAGGCGCCTTGAAAGGCGGCACAGAGAGCGCGTCTTTCCGGGGGCGTCCCCGCTTGCGGGGTACCGATAAATCGGGCGTGCCTGTTTTTGCGGCTCTCACTTCCCGCTCCTCCCATTTCCCCCGAGGTATTCCTCAGAGATAATCTTCAGCTCTCTCAACTTCAGCGGCACCCTTAAAAATCGTTCTTCTGTTCCCGGGTGCTCGGCGCTCACCTCTTTGAGCGCCTTCTCGTAAACCTTTTCTTTCTCTTCACGAGTCGCCGTCTTTTTCCATTCTTCTGCCGCCCTGGCGAGCTCCCGCTCGCGCCTCTCATTTTCCTCCCGTGAAGCTGCTTCTCTTCTTTCCGCCTCCGCGGCCTCGCGCTCCCGCCGCGCCGCCTCCTCACGCTGCGTCCTCGTGGAAAACCCCTCGGGCGGCTGCCAGTCTTCCTCGACAGCCTTCTTCAGCATCCCGCCGCGGTTCTTTATCGCTTCCCCCTGGTGCGCCTTATATTCCAGTATTTCAACCTTTTCGAGAAGATAGGCCGGGGAATATTTCTTGAGCCAGGTTTTTGCCGCTTCTCCTGCGATCCCGTATTCTTTCAGCATTTTCTCATCAAGAGCAACAACAACCGGCGACAATACAACATTCTCTTCTGAATGTGCCGCTTTCTCATGATCAAGCTTTCCCTCATGAGAAAGATCATTCTTGTTGTTGTTGTCTTTCTTATATATATCTTTCTTATTGGCCCCCTGCTCCGGGGGGTTTTCTCTCCCTAAAACCCCCTGCTCCAGGATCTTTTCCTTCAATAAAACATCCTGCTCCGGGGGGTTTTCTCTCCCTAAAACCCCCTGCTCCAGGATCTTTTTTTCCTTCAATAAAACATCCTGCTCCGGGGGGTTTTCTCCCGTAAGTTCCCTATGCAGATTTCTCCTGTATGATTTCGACTGGAGCCGCGGATGCAGCCTGTACACGTCTTCTTCTGAGAGCGGCGCGTTGATGGGCTCTATCATCTCGAACTCCGCGGCCTTCCCTCGGCCCTGGGATGTCTTGAACCTTATGAGTCCTGCGGCTACGAGCTTGTTAAGGTTGGTCTTGATGTTCTCCGCCTTGGTGATGCCCGTTGTCGCGCAGAGCCTTTCGAGGGGGTAAAAAAACGTTCTGCTCCCGAACCTGTACCGGAGCTCGAGGAGCCTCTTATATATGCACCACGCCGTGGCCCCAAGGTGCTGCGGCAGCCCGCTGTAGGTTACCCAGAGGGGGTACAGCGAAAAGACAAAGTCAACCTTATTCTTGCTGTCGGCAAATTTGTCCATAAGCCTCCAGGGAAAGGAAAATCAACGAAAGAAGAAAGAGATTTTGACAATTCCCCGGAAGGCTGTTATAATCTTAACTGCCAGATTAAAATTTAACTTTTCCGGGGAAGGCCACTCTTATCGGGTGGCCTTCTCTCTTAGTGGATTTCCTTCTTTTTCATCCACTCTTCGACGTCTTCTTTCCTGAATCTCCACTTGTTGGTCACCTTGACCGCCTGCAGGCCCTCTTCCTTGACGAGCTTATAAATCGAGCTCTTGTTCACCTGAAGCAGATCGGCCACTTCTTGCGCGGTCATCAGTTTATCCATAGGTGACCCTCCAAACGATATTGAACGAAAATGGTCGATTAAAAATATTCTTTTACGAAAAAGATAAATCCTGCATGAAAAAGATCGAGACTGCCGCTTGCCTGAGTGAGCCTCCGCCGCGGCTGACCCAGGCAGGGCAAGAAGGAAAATTTTTTTCGGCGCCAAATATATCCCATGCGGGAAACACGGCTAGATTTCAATCTAGTTCGTGTTTTATTTATTTTTTTCCCAAAGGCGGTGATCAACCGGTGATCAATGTTCAGCAGTCAGATCAGGAGTGGATATCCTTAAAGGACGCAAGCCGGATGACAGGCAGAAGCATGACGTCGATCAGGATGATGATCAAGCGAGGCCGGAACATGCAGGCCAAAAAGGTGATGGACAACAAGCGCGAGTTATGGCTTGTCCATAGGGATACTGTCGAGAAGTTGGGTGGACCTTGCAGTGATCAGGCTCAACCCCCTGATCATCACCCCGATCATGATGATCAGCGTTCATCATCTGATCATCAACAGGTGATCGGCATACTTGCCGATATGCTTGACAAGCAAAGAAAAGAGCTTACCCAGGAGCGTGATCAGGCTGTTCAGGGTATGATGATGTACCGCTACAAATTCGAGGAGCTCGACAGGGTCGTCAAGGCCCTTCCCGCTCCCCCGGAGCTAATAACCGAGGAGATCCGCCAGAAGGACTCCCTCATCAAGGAAGCCCAAAAGGTTCTCAATGATGCCCAGTATGCCATAACTCATAAAGAGTCAGCCTTGGCAGAGCTGAAGCAGAAGCTCGACGAGGCCGAGCGGGCGAAGGAGCATCTGAGGGAATCCTGGGAGCGTGCAATGGCAGATCTCAAAAGGCCCTGGTGGAAAAAGGCTCTCATCGCCGCCGGCATGTGGAAGTGAGGAATCAAAGCTCACAAAAAAAGAATTTGTCAGATGAGGAGGCTTTACCCTATGGCGTTCAATGACCTTACCCTCGAAAAAGCGCTTGAGGAAAAAGGCATCTATTTGGGTGTCTGAATGAAAGTTAAATGCCGCAACATTATGCCTATTGATAAAGAAGATCCAACATATCCAAATTTGACATTAGAAAACATTTATAGTGTCATTGATGAAGGCAGCAAATTGGATTATAGAATAATAAATAACGAAGGAGAGCCTTGCCTTTATGACACAAGAAGATTTGAAATAGTTGATAATACAATGGATGATGATTGGATAGTGGAGATCGATGACGAAGGTAGTCTAGTATGCTTTTATTCTAAAGAACTTTCTCAATATGAACATCTATATGAAGATTACCATGATGATAATTTAGAGGCAATAAAAGCATTCGATGCCTATGTCCTCAGGAAATTTAAAAAGGAACACGGGGAATTGGAAGGCATAATTCATCATCCTCTGCAACTCAAACCTCATAAGCCTGTAGAACATATTTTGAAAGAATATAGCAAGGAAGAACTGAGGGCTGCTGCAAGACAGGCAAATAAAAGATATGCCAATGCAACAGTTATGGATGTCAGATGCTTGAATAGCCAGCCAATGGATCGTCATAAAACAAGACACCCCGACATAACTGAGGGGAATATCTACTCTGTATTAGGAAGCGAAGGCGATTTTTATAGAATAATCGGCGATTCCGGAAAACCTTATCTATATCATAAAAGTAGATTTGAACTGGCGGGATTTGAAAAAGGACAAGATTGGGTAAGGGAAATCAATGGTGCTGTCGCAGAAATTTGGTACCCTCCGGGCATTACTCCGAAAGTCTTTGAAGAATTTATTTCATACGACTTTAAGGCCAGAGAAGAAATTTCAGTATACGCACATAATATTTACCAAAAAAAGTGGGGGGGAATTTACAACGAAACTCTATCAAAGAAAAGTCCATCGGCACCATAGCTAATGAAAATTTGTAACCGTTCAACTCCTCCCGATTTAGAGCAGCCGTCCTGGTAACGCTCTCTTTATCAACGGAATATCCGCCTCGAAGCGCTCGCAGCACCTGTGGAAACCTACGAAGGCGCAAAAATAGCCTTCCAGGCCCTGCGCTCATATTAAAGGCTCCACCCCGTCACACGCCACCACGCCATTTCCTCGGGCCCTCCTGGCACACCGTTCCTTTCTCACAAACCCTCGTTTTCGAGAACCCTCCCGGTTTTGAGAATGCCCCTCCATTTCAAGCCCCTCGAAATTCTCGAAACTCATTCTTGAAATCGCCCTCTCAATATGGTACTATGGAGGCGAGTTTCGAGAATGTGATCCGAGATCCAGATTTTCATTTCATTCCCCCCGTCACCAAAGGAGGATAAAAATGCTCATAGGATATGCCCGCGTCTCTTCGGATGAACAGAGCCTGGACCTGCAGCTCGACGCCCTGCGCAAGGCCGGGTGCAAAAAGGTCTTCAAAGACAAGCTCTCTGGGGCAAAACAGGATCGGCCCGGCATTGCAGACGCCCTTCATCATCTTCGCCCCCGTGACACCCTGGTGATCTGGAAGCTTGACCGCCTGGGCCGCAGCGTCAAGGGTCTCATCGAGCTCGTGGGGATGCTCCAGGAAGAAGGGGTAAATTTTCACAGCATCACTGACGGCATCGACACCACCACCCCGGCAGGGAGATTTTTCTTCCATGTGATGGCCTCCCTTGCCCAGATGGAGCGGGAGCTTCTGATCGAGCGCACCAGGGCAGGTCTTGCGGCGGCAAAAAGAAGAGGCCGCGTAGGAGGCAGAAAGCGGCTCATGACTGCAAGCAAGGTGGAAGCGGCGAAAAAGCTCATGAACGAGGGGATGCCGCCCCGGGAGATCGCACAGAACCTCGGCGTCTCCGTCCCCACCCTTTACCGGTGGTGCCCCGCTTCGGAGAGAGGTTAGGGTGTAAAACTTTCTTTAGATCTGAGAAGAGAGTTTCCCGATATGAAAGGGTTTGCCCACAGTAATTTTAAATACATGCGGGCTTTTGCCAACCTATATCCCAACGGTCAATTTGTGCAGCAAGTTGCTGCGCAAATTCCCTGGTTCCATCACTGTGTCTTGAGATACAAGGTGAAAAACACGGATGAAAGGAACTGGTGGAGAAGTTTGCGAAGTGTGATGTTGCGGAACTGAGGAAGCTTTAAAATTAAAACAAGGTGGACGAGTAAGCCATGAAATGCCGTTCAATGAGTTGTCCAAATTGTGGTGGAGTTAATATTTCTGATGAACTGATGTGCCTTAATTGCGGAAGCAAGCTCATGATGTCGCCTGATAAGAATGAATTGGTAATCATAGGCAACCTATGCCAACGTTGTAATTTTAACAATGACAAGAAAAGGAAATTCTGTGGTAACTGTGGCCTGAAATTATCTGATGTTTGCGAATGTGGCTATGAAAACGAACTCTATATCAATTTTTGTGGAGGATGCGGAAAAGATCTTGTGCAAAGGAGGAAAAGAGAGGAAATCAAGCAGGAGCGCCTGAAGAATATCGCTCCCTGTCCACGTTGTGGGAGGCAGAATAGTAAGGATTCAACAAATTGCTATGATTGTGGCGCAGCAATGAAATAAGTGGAAGAGTAGAAAACAGGTTCAATGCTCATCGGAGACATCCAATAGCACTTAAAACCTTCAATTTTCATTCTAGGGTGAGCCCCTTCATTGCCTCATCGGTGCCCATAGCCAAGGGATTTTCCAGAACCCCTTCAAATTTCGCCCGATTTCCCCTTGTCCCGGGGGGAAGGTCGCCCTTGCCCATGAAAATCTCTCCAGACCCCCTGCCATGCTCTGAAAACGTCCTTCATGTTCACCCTGATGATCCACTCACCCGGATTTCCTCCCCGCGCTCCCTCCCCTGGTGACAGTGCCGCCCTGGTGATAACCCTCACCGTCTTCGGTTTATCACCAGGGCTTGACCAGGCCCTCTGCACCGCAGCTTCTCTCCCGGCCTGCTCACACTGCCACCAGGGCGACAACAAAGCTTT
>JAVHLM010000060.1 GCA_031082125.1 Candidatus Eremiobacterota bacterium | reverse complement strand
GTTGTGTCCACAATCTCCCACAGGCATTTTCATTGCGAGTTATGCAGGGCTCTCGCGTCTCTCACCGTTTACATATTATCCCTTTTGGGGTATAATATCCCCATCTTCTCCCCTGTGCGGGGAGGAGGAGCGGAGCATCGCGGGAGGCGTCAAGGTCCTCGTGAAAAGCCGGGATGAGAAAGGACAGAACCGATGAAGAAAAGACTTGCCGTGCTGGGAGGTGGCCCCGGCGGATATGCGGCGGCCCTCACCGCTGCTCAGAAAGGCATGGAGGTGACCCTCATAGAGGAAAGGCAGGTTGGAGGCACGTGCCTCAACAGGGGCTGCATCCCCACAAAAGCCCTCCTCGCCTGCAGTGAGCTTTACAGCAAAATAAGGGAAGCAGGGAAATACGGCATTAAGGTCGAGAAGCCCACCGCCGATCTCCCTGCAATGATGGCGCGCAAGGATAAAGTGGTGGCCACGCTCCGCACAGGCGTTGAGGGGCTCCTGAAGAAGCGCGGCGTCACCCTTGTCCCTTCAAAGGGCACGCTGGCTGGCAGCCGTGCTATTGAAACCGGGGGAACCACGGTGGAAGCCGATTCCATCATACTTGCCACGGGCACCGAGGCTCTGCGCCTCTTCAGCGGCGAGAATATCATCACCAGCGATGAGGCCCTCTGCCTCAATGAGATCCCTGAGACGCTCCTGGTGATTGGCGCAGGTGCCGTGGGCCTCGAGATGGCCTGCTTCTTCGCGGAGCTTGGAAGCAGAGTGACTGTCGTGGAAATGCTGCCGCGGATCCTTCCCGGCCTTGACGCTGAGCTCACAGACACCCTTGCGAGGGAGCTCAAGAAGAAGGGCCTCCAGATCAAGACAGGATGCCCCGTGGAAAAAATCGAAGGTGCCTCCGTCTCGTTCTCTGATGGCACAAAAGCCTCTTATTCCAAGATCCTGCAGGCTGTGGGAAGGAAGTTCAATACCGGCGGCATCGGCCTTGAAAAAGCGGGTGTGGCCACTGAAAAAGGCCGGGTCAAGATAAATGAATACCTTGAGACCTCCGTGGAAGGCATCTATGCCATCGGCGACATTGTCGAAGGGAGCACCCTCCTTGCCCATGCGGCGACGGCCCAGGGCATCACGGCCGCCCTTTGCGCGGCAGGCGAAAAGGAGCCTTTCAGCGGCAGGGCAATTCCCAACTGTATTTACACCCACCCGGAGGTCGCCTCTGTCGGGATGGCCGAGGGAAGCCTTGAAAACCCTCTCGTGGGGAAGATACCTTACCGGGTGATGGGAAAAGCCCATGCGAGCGGCGAGCTAGCGGGACTTATAAAAATCGTGGCGGACAGGGGCACCCGGAAGGTTATGGGCGTCCACATCGTGGGCGAGAAAGCAACGGAGCTCATCCACGAGGGAATACTTGCCGTTATGGAAGGTATCTCCATAAGGAGGATGGCAGAGGTCATCAGGGCCCACCCCACCTTTGCCGAGATATATTCCGAAGCCTTCCATCTCCTCGAGGGGAGGCCCATCCATTCCCAATGAAAGGCACTGCAATGAGAAAAATTCTGATCCCCGGCTTTCTGGCGCTGGTGCTCCTGGCAGCAGCGCTCCCCAGCATCTCGGCGGAAAAAAAGCCGAGGCTCTTCAGGGCTTCAAGCGGCCTGGTTTACATGCGGGTTACGGAAGTCATCACCAAGGACACCATTCCCACTGACTCAGGGAAAGATAAGCCCGCCACGGCGGGAAACACCTTCGCACAGATCGTGGCTAACTTCGCTAACCTCACGGACCAGACCCTCAGGGATTACGGCTACCACCCCGTGACGCTCACCATCAGGGCCAAGAACCTCTTCCTCGTGGGAGATAATGGGAAGTATTACTCGGGCGTGAGCGCCACGAAGTTCCTGAAGAAAGACATGAAGCCCTTAATAGAGGACATGCCCCTCAGGCCGGGCGCGGATATGGTGGCCACCATGGTCTTCCATATGCCGAAGAAGGTGAAAATAGTCGGGGTGATGTATAAGTTCGAGGGCGGCAGGACAATCGTCATTGATTACAGCGACCCGAACCAGGTCCAGAGCCCCTGAGAGAAAACCGGGAACAGCTTCCTATTTTCATAGAGAGGCCAGGGCCTTATACTTTAAATGAGCCTTTTACCCTGCTTCTCCTGCTTTTCCTGCAATGACGAGAACATGAGCGTGATTTCGATCTTCGGGCCTTCAACGGAGGTGCCCACTGAACAGCGGACATCGGAGGCGCCCAGGAATTCCCTCATGGAGCGTATGGCATTTATCACGAGCTGCGCCTGCCGGGAGATCCAGAGCGTCATCGCTTTTGAGAGCCTCCTGTCAAGCTTCTCCTTTCTCTCCCAGAGGTGGCACAGGAGCGTCGAGCCATAGGTGCTGAAACTGAGAAGTGACTGGATCACCCGATCCCGTGTCCTTCTTTCCTCTTCCTGGGAATGCAGGTCGCTTTCCAGGACTTTCTGCTGATCGACAATGATCACAGAGATGGTCTCCATCACAAACTCCACGTATGAGCTCATATCGGTGAGATCTTCAAGGTTCACTTCCTCTATGATGCGCTTGTCATCCTCGGAAAGCTCCTTGAAAATTACTTCCTTCCAGTATTCCCGGCGCTTCTTCGGCGGAAAGGACTCCTGGACCGGGGACTGCTTCTTCCGTACGCTCATTGAGAAACCTCTTTCCTGGCAACAGAGGAGCTCTGTGCCATAAGTTCTTTGAGATTGGGATAGGTGATGAACTCGTAGCGCTCAAGGTGCTTCATAAAAAGGGCAACCCTGTCAACGACGGGCTCTTCACCTGGCCCGAATGCCTCTTCGTAATCCCTGGCAATCTCCCCCACGGTAAGTCTGCCGTTGCATCGCTTCCACACAAAGGAGCCGTGGCGGTCGAGGCTGATCCTGATATCAGGGTGCCTGAGGAGCGGATCGATGAGCCTCTTGACAAACCTGTTGCTGAAACGGGGCTGGAGCACGGCGACGTTTCCGCCGTCGAGCTCCTCCCATCTCCTGTTATGAAGTGGCTTCAGCAGGAGCAGGTTTACTGCGTGCTTTTTTTTATCCGCCATAGCTGCTGTTACCGCTTAAGTCTCATCATCGCCTGTCGATTTCTCCCCTGAGGGCGGCTCATCGGGCTTCCCCGGCCTGTCAGCAGGAGTGGGCTCCGCCATGCCTTCCTTGAGAGGGATGAAGGTGAGGAGAGCACCAATGGCCACTATCACCAGTATGCTGATATAGAAGGTAGGATTCTGGAAAATAGCGATTGTCTTGATTTTCATGAATGCCATAGTCGCAAATACCAGTCCAATGAGGGCCTCACCGGCGATGAGGCCTGATGCCACAAGGACACCGGCATTTTCAACCTTCTCTTTCTGTGCTTTCCCGTATTTTCTCTGCTCGGCCAGGAATTCAACGAGGCCTTTGACCATTCCCCCGATGAAAATTGCGGCAGTGGTCTCAAATGGCAGGTACATGCCTACGGAGACAAGCATGGGGCTCTTTACCTTTATCAGGATGAAGCCGACTGCCATGATCATGCCGATGATGATAAGAGGCCAGGCCATCTCACCACCCACTATGCCCTGGGCCAGCATGGCCATAAGCCCTGCCTGGGGCGCGGGAAGGGTTTTCCCCCCGAACCCGCCGATTTCCGGCCCGTATTTATTGATGTCTCCCTGGTGGAGGATCATAAGGGGGAACACCATCACCGATGCAGAGAGAACGACACCGAGAAGGTCGCCTATCTGCATTTTCCAGGGCGTGCCGCCCAGAATATGCCCCACCTTGAGGTCCTGGAGCATCTCGCCGGCAACGGCTGCGGAAACACACACCACGGCGGCGACGCCCAGCACGGCAGCGACGCCTTCCTGGCCTTTCTGGCCAAGGATCACCATAAGAAGGGCCGCCACCACAAGAGTAGATATGGTGAGGCCGCTGATCGGGTTGTTGCTCGATCCTATGAGGCCTACAAGATACCCTGAGACAGCGGCGAAGAAGAAGCCGGCGATAATCATCACGACAGCAGCCACGAGGGCCGACATCACATTATGGGTGAACTGGTTGTAGACGAAAAAGGTAAAGACTGTGGCCAGGATGAGGCCGCCGAAGACGAACTTGAAATCAAGGTCCTTTTCGGTCCTCGTTACGTCGTGGCTCTCGCCTGCGGCTTTTTTCACATCGGTGATTGCCCTCCTGAGTCCCTCTATCAAGTTCTTTCTCATGTTGTAAAGAGTGTACGCTGCGCTCACAAGCATGCCGCCAATAGCGATGGGGCGGACCATGAATTTCCAGACCTGGTAGGAGAGCGTGATCATTGATTCATTCTGGTATGTTGCCAGGTCATTGCCGTGGACTTTTGCAAGGAACTCGAAGATCTGGGGTCCCATAAAATACATGAGGAGCGGCACAAAAAGCCCCCATGCGAGGAGCCCCCCGCTGAAGTTGAGGCAGGCGAGGGTGGGACCTATGATATAGCCTACACCCATGTAAGCGGGGCTTACACCAGGCGTAGTGATCAGGGCTCCCCCGCTCCCTGTGACAGCCTCCTTGATGTCTAATTCATTCTTCTTGAGGGTGAGCATGATGGAGCTTTTTGAGAAGTATACAAATTTCTCCCAGGTTGCGGCAAAGAATTTAAATTCTCCAAGGGCTTTCACAAGGGCTCCCACCCCCATGGCCATGAAAAGAAGATTGGCTCCAGATCCTCCCTGGCCGGCCTTGTGGATTTCGGCTGCAGCCACAGACTCAGGGAAGGGCAGATCCCGGTCTTCCACCATGACTCTCCGGAGGATGGTCACGAAAAGAATACCAATGATGCCTCCCACCAGCATGATCTCGGTACATTCCCAGTAGTTGAGACCGGTCCATATCTTCGCTATGATGAAAGCTGGAAGGGTGAATATGGCGCCGGCGGCCACTGACTCACCGATTGAGCCCACGGTCCTTGTGATGTTCTCCTCCAGAATCGATCCCCTGAAGAGCCTAAGGAGCGCCATGCCTATTACGGCTGCAGGGTATGTGGCTGCAATGGTCATACCGGCCTTGAGGCCCAGGTAGGCATTAGCCGCGCCGAGAACCACCGACATGATCAACCCTATGACCAGCGCCGGAAGGGTAAATTCCTTCATCGAAGTGTCAGCGCTCACATAAGGCTTGAATTCTTTGTTTTCCATATGTTCCTCCTTGGATGTTCTGAGAGCGTCACTCAGACAGGCACACGTGGGCGAAGACCTTTGCGTCGCCCAGCACGTTCCCGATGCTGCAGTGCTCGTTCGGTTGGTGGGCCGTCTCATTGATGCGGGCCCATACCACGGCCGGCAGACCTGCCTTTCTCACATAGGCAGCCACGGTGCCTCCCCCTATGCCGATTGCCTTCGGCTCCGCTCCATACACTTCTCTTATCGCCGCGGAGAGGGCTTTCACCACCGGCGAATCGGGGCTCGTGGCCGGCGCCGCCTTCTGCTCCTGCACGTATTCAACAAGGATGGTCACCCCAAAAGCCTGCTCTATCTCTTTTGCATAGCCCTCAATCCTGGCTTTCACGGCCTTGAGGTCCACTGGGGGAAGGATGCGGCAGTCCAGGTAGAACACGTCTTCCCCGGGGATGGAGTTCACGTTGGGCACATTGGCCTCTTTCTTCGTGGGCTCAAAAGTGCTTCCCGGCGGGTCAAATATCGGATCCTTGCCGGCAAAATCATTGTAGAGCCCTTCACACTTCACCACAAGGTGGGAGGCGGCCTTGAAGGCGTTAATTCCCGTGTGAGGCCTGCTCGCGTGGGACTGCTTGCCCTTGGTGGTCACTTTCACCCAGAGAATGGACTTTTCGGCGACCTCCATATCTGTGCCTTCCTCGCTTCCCGAGTCCGGCACGAAGACCAGGTCGCCGCTCCCGAAGATGTCGGGCTTCACTTTCAGGATATGCTGGATTCCCAGGGTATTTCCCGTCTCCTCGTCAGAGATGACAAGGAGCGCCACGTTGTGGGCAGGTTTTATTCCTTCTTCTTTCAAGGCTTTCAGCACGAGTATCGAGGAGACCAGGCCCTGCTGGTTGTCCTCGACACCGCGGCCGTATATTGTGTCGCCGTCGATCCTCGTCACGTAGGGATCGCTCTCCCAGAGCTTCCGCTCTCCCGGGGGGACAATGTCCAGGTGGCTCATAATCCAGATGGTTTTACCGCCCTCTCTGCCCTTGACAAGGTACACATGGTTGGGCCTTGTCTTTCTCTCCGGAATGCTTTCATCGGGGGCGTTGAGCTCATAATGCTCATCGTAGCCCACCTTCTCCATATACTCCTTTACCTTAAGAGCCTTTTTCCATTCCCCTTCGCCTCCGCTCGAGGGGGCAAGTGCAGGAATGGCCGTCAGCTCGCGCTGCATTGTTATCACATCTTCACGGTAGCCGTCGATGCGGGAGAATATCTTATGCAGGTCTTCCCTTGTTTTCATCTCACACCTCCTGAAATATCCTCATTTGATTCTCCACAGGGCTCCCATGTCCTTCTCAGTGTTCTCTCACGCGGCTATGAAGGGAATAAGCCCTCCCCCGGAGTATTTCATGAGGGATCTCCTGACTGCAGGACTCATCCTGATCATTAAGCGAGCTCTCATGAAAACGGCTATCCTGCGCTTGATGCAGATCCTTCTCCTCCTCATTGTGGTCTCTGTTGCCAGCTGCGGCCCCAGATTCAGGCAACCCCCCGCAGAGAAGTCGGCAGGCGACGCTTTCAAGGAAGTCCACAGCCACCCCGCAAGAGTTGACCGCTTCTGGGAAAGGGCCCATGAAGCCGTGTACCGCTCGCCGGAGGAACTTAAGGCCCAGCATAAGCGCGAGGGAAGAAAAGGGATTGTATATGACAAGCTCATGTATGGCGATCTATCGAGAAAAGAGGTGGCTCTCACTTTTGACGACGGCCCCCACCGCCTCTTCACCCCTCAGCTTATAAGGCTTCTCAAGAAATACGAGGTGAAAGCCACTTTCTTCTTCGTGGGGAAGATGGCTGAAAAGCACAAGGATCTCGTAAGGGCTCTCACGGCAGAAGGCCATGAGGTGGAAAATCATTCCTTCCATCACGTGAATCTTACCAAAATACCTAAGGAAGAGATAGAGGTGGAATGGCTTGCCTGCAACGAGGTGCTCAAATCAATAACAGGCAGGGAGCCGAAGTTCTGCAGGCCGCCCGGCGGCGACTACGATGACGAGGTCATCCAGGCGGCAGCCAGGTGCGGCCTCACCACGGTTCTCTGGACCGACGACCCGGGAGATTATGCCAGGCCCGGGAAGGAAAAGATCGAGGACCGCGTGCTGGCTAACATAGACAACGGCGGCATCATACTGCTCCATGACGGGGTCCAGCAGACCATCAACATCCTTCCCGACATCATCGAGCATCTGAAAAAGAGAGGATATAAATTCATTACCATAACGGAAATGGCCCATGAGCTTGAAAACAAGTGAGACCGCGCCTGCCAGGCTTCAATCCCTCGACGCGCTCCGGGGCATCACCATAATACTGATGCTCCTGGTCAACAACACGGCCCTCGAGGCCACTACACCTGTCTTTGTCATGCATGCGCCTTGGAACAGCGGGGTGTACATGGCCGACTATGTGTTCCCATGGTTCCTCTACTGCGTAGGAGCTGCCCTCCCCTTTTCCTGGGCCTCGCAGCGAAAAAAAGGCACCTCATACTTGCAGATTTACCTGAAAGCGGCGGGGCGCACCGCGGGATTATATCTCCTGGGGTGCCTCATCAACAGCAGCATTGCAAAGCAGCCCCTCTTCACCCTGGGCGTGCTCCAGCTCATTGCCCTGGCTTACTTCGTCGGGACGCTCCTCTATGTGCTCCCGCTCCGGTGGCGGTGCCTTGCGGCATTTTTCCTGCTGTCCTCGTACTGGGCTTTTATAAAATTCGTCGCCATTCCCGGTGTGGGAGCCGGCTTCTTTGAAGAGAATATGAATATCATCTATTATCTTAATAATACCCATCTGAGGCCCCTGGGCCTCGCGGGGATTCTCTCGGTAATACCGACGGCCGCCATGGTGATGATCGGCTCTGTCTTCGGAGACCTCTTCAGGAAGAAAGATATCGATGACCTTACAAGGCTTCGCTTCATCTTTATCCCGGCCATCATCCTCTGCCTGGCGGGAATGCTCTGGAACCTCTCGCTCCCTTACAGCAAGGCAGTCTGGACGCCCGCTTACATCCTGCTCATGGCAGGCACGGCCTCCATCACCCTGGGAATCCTCTATTTCATCATTGACATGAAAGGACTGCGGCGCTGGGCCTATCCCCTTATTGTCTTCGGGTCCAATGCCATCTTTGCCTACGTGGTGCCCATCTGCGTCAAGCTCTGGATATTCCAGGAGTGGAAAATGCGCCTCGCCGACGGCAGGATGGCAAGCATGCAGCAATGGTATATCACGGGACTCACTTCCTCGATGGGCGCCGTCATGGGGAGCTGGTTTTACACCTTCACTTACATTTTTCTCTGGTGGCTTGTCCTCCACTACCTTTACAGGAAAAAGATATTCCTGAGGGTCTAGGGAATTCACCCCCCCCTCTTCTTCCTCTTGGCGGGATTTTATTGCGTCTTGCCGGGCGCCTTGTTATAATAATCAAAAGATCGTGCGACAGGGGGCACCATTATGAAAGAGATCATGAACAGCCCGAATGCCCATTACAGGGCCATTTCCCCATCTGCCTCAAAGGGAATCCCAAAGGAGGCCAATGGCGAGCAGGTCGTTTCCTGCTTTTCAGCCGATTCCCTCGCCCTGTCAGGTACCGGCGGCTCACTGAAGCAGAAAATGGGCGGGTTCTTCACCGACCGTATCCTGAACATCAGGGTCCCCACGACGACGCAGAAATTCCCTGAAGATGAGAAAAAGAAGGTGCTGGACCTCCTTCAGCCCGGCGACATCTTCCTTGAGACCAATGACGCCTACCCCAACTGGCAGGTCCTGGAGAAGATCGTCTTTTCCTCTGATTACACCCACGCAGCCATCTACGAGGGGAATGGTCAGCTCCTCGAGGCGAGCTCCGAGGTGCAGAGAAGGGATGTGAATGAATATCTCAACGACAGGGCCAATATTGCCATCATCAGGCCTCCCTACAAGACCGAGGATGATAAGAAGGCTGCCCTTGACTATGCCCGGGCCCAGCTTGGCAAGCCTTATGACGATGTCTTTGATCAGAATGATGACAGCGCCTTTTACTGCGTGGAGCTTGTGCAGAAGGCCCTGAAAGCCATGCCCAACCCCATCGAGACACCTCTCACCACTTTCATGGGAAAGCCTTACGTAGGTCCCAACGCCTTCCAGAAGATCGAGGGGGCCCAGCTGGTCTATAACAGGAACGGTGGCTTCTTAAACTCGATGATGAGCCACTACCCCGTTACAGGGGCGGCCGTGGCGGGAGCCATCGCGGCGGGGCTTGCCCTCGGCCCGGTGGGGGCCCTGGCAGGGCTTATGGCTGGCGGCACCCTGGCCACGATGGTGGGGAACAAGATCCAGGCCGGCAAGTTCAGCCTTTACGAATAGGCTGAATGCCTGAACTCATAGAGTGACTGCATGAAAGCCGTATCAGGTGATGCAGCTCTCTTTTTCTTGCAAAATTTTGGCAACTCGTTCACAATTATATGGCAATATTCTATTGTTATCACTGCCGCAAACTGCTATAATTCTCATATTGTAGGTTCTCAGGCAGGATATGCTTCGAAGCATAAGAACCGCACCACAGCACAAGGAGGCAGAATCCAATGTCAGACAAGCAGATCGGCTCAATCAGCGGAATTTCCGATGGGGGCGGCGGGGGCAGCAAGCAGGTCGGTACCATCAGGCAGGGCTCCGAGGTGAAGATCAAGGACGGCCCCGGCGAATTCAGGCAGGATGCCTCCTTCGGTCCCCCCGTGGACGGGAAGATGGTGAGCGGCTCAAAAGAGCTCACCTCTTTCTCACAGGAAGCCGAGGATCTGCAGGCTGAAAAGAAGGTAAAGAGCCACGGCGGGGAAAAGGCACCGAAGGATGCAGGGAAAAAGGCAGATGATGAACCCACGCTCTCTGAGGTGGCTAATGAAATGAAGGCGGGTACCTACCCTGTAAGCGATAAATGGCGCAGGGGCGATTTTCCCACCGACAGAATAAGCCTTTAACCTGGAGGGCTCACACCTGGAGATGGAACATGCCAGGCAGGATCCTTTCTCATCAAGAGCCTGTTACTGATACTTGTTGAAATAGACCTGGGAGTATGAGCCCGCTGACGATATGCCCTGGAGCGCGTGTAAGTCCGCAGTAGCCTGGCGAAAGAGGCAGGTCTTCACCACCCGTGGTGTCGAAGGTTATCATGACTATCGCAGCACGGCTTTTTCCCGCCGCCCCTTCGAGCCCCCTGAAAGGAGATTCGCTATGATAACTTCCCGTTGGTATTTCCTGGTGCTCGTCTGCCTGGTCTTGCTATCTTCAGGGTGCGGGGGGGGGGGAGGAACCGAATCCGTTTCATTTCAATCCGGCGGCGAAGGCGCACAGTCTTTTCTTGAGCCCGACACCGCTTCCATTGCAACGGACCCTGACGAGCATTTCCTCTTCGTGGCCAATTAGCTCTTCGTGGATCTTCCGGAGGGGCAGGATTCCTCAGTGGCCTCCTTGATAGCCTCACAAGCGGGTGGAGTGGTCACGGGCACCATGACGGAAGAGGCATGGTTGACGCTGTAAATAAATAAGAGCTCTTTGAGAGACTCTGGGGGCCCGACAGCAGCGACCTGCTACGCTGCACCGCCATGACACAGCATGCCATGGCGGCCGGCAGGCAAAACCCTGATGGAAAATCTTGTAAGCCAGTCTTACGCTTTCGGCCGGATATCGGGGCGGATCTTTTTCACCACTGCGGCGAGCTTTCCAAGGACCGCCTCCAGAAAGGTCACGTCATCCCTGCTGAAGACGCCCCGGCGGTAGTTATTGTCCATGTAGAAAATGCCGACAAGCCCTTCAAGAACGTTGACCGGGGCGCAGAGCACCGAGCGGAGTCCAGAAATGGCGATGCTGGATCTGGTGGTAAAGCGGGGATCCTCCATCGCGTCCATCGTGAGGACCGGCTGCCGCTCTTTCGTGACCTTTTTCAAAATGGTGACACTGATGAATTCCTTGTCGAAAAGATGGTCGGTGTCCACGTTGTGGCCCGCTGTGGTGACGAAATCACCTTTTTCAGCGTCATAGAGCTGCAGAAAGGCCCGCCCGGTATTGAAGCATCCGATAATGTCCTCAAAGCAGCGGGAGAGCACGGTCTCGGCTTCTTCTCCCGATGCTCCATGGCGCTCGATTTTCGCCTGGATTTCCTCAAGGCTGCAGCGTTTTTGACCCATCGCGCTCCCCTCTTGCCGCAAATACATGCTGATTTTCAGTTCCCTGTACTGCCGGCAGAAACCTGCTTGAAATGAAAGAGCCCGGAGAAGGCTCCGGGAGAAGGAGCGCACGCAGCGGCGGACGGTCAGAGGTGCAAAACTGTTCGGAGACGAACAGTAGATCGGAATTCCTCGTGAGGTGAGGCTGCATGCCATGTGGAGCATAGAAATCGGACTATCACATAACTTGCCGGGTTCTGCTGTTTTTGCTATAATCTTCAATGGGTGAAGAGAACCTGGACGCCTGACCGGGTCAAGAATAACCTGTGGTTTCCACGCCATTCAATCGGGAAAGGCAGCTGCGCATATGAAATATTCCTCCAATATTCTCGTGAGGCTTCCTCTCCTTGTGCCGGCCCTTATCTCCACCCTCATTTCCCTGGCGATGTTCTATGTGTGCTTTGCCGAAACGTCCATCCAGGTGCCGTCTTTCGTCGAGAAGTCCTGCATATTCATCATGGCCGCCTTCCTTCTCTGGCTTGCCTTCACTTTTATAAAGATCGGGATCAGGGATTTCTATGTCGCCATAGAGCCCCAGGATGATGGGCTCCGCTTTGAAGGCCTCTTTCAAAAAGTCTTTCTCAGGTGGAATGAAATAAAACAGGTCCAGGAAAGCGCCTCGACCCTTATGATTACCGCTTCCGACGGCATGACATTAAACGTAAGCGCTGATCTCATTGGATTTGATGAGTTCCGGAGCCTCGTCATGGCGAAAAAGCCCGGGGTGGCCCTCTCTCCTCCTCCTGTCTCTCCCGAAGATATCAATAGAAAGGATGGATAAACCGATGAAAAGGATGAACACCCTGCTTTGCTTTGTGACGCTTGCCTGCGCTCTCGCTCTCTGCTGCGGGGGGTGCGGCGGCGGTGCCGGCTCTTCGTTCTCGTCAAAGTGGACTATCGAGGTAAGCGAGCTCACGGGGGGGAAAAAATCTCTTCATTATATCGATCTGGCTGTCAAGGGAGACAAGTTCTTCATGCACCGTAAAGAGCCCATGGAGATGGAGTCCTTCGGCTTCGGTGAAGAGGGAGTCATCACCCATGAATGCGATGTGGCGTTCGATGGGAAGACGCTCTGGGAGTTCAACAGGAAAACCTCCTACGATACCAAGGGAGACGATGAAGAGCTTGACGAGTGGAACAAGGAGCAGCAGAACACGGTGCTCAAAATGGAGCCCGACAGCACTGCACTCGAGATAATAAGGTTCTGGAAGGTTCCGAAGGGTCTGCCCACTGAGCGGACCGCCAAGGACAAAATTCTCGGCAGAGACGTTGAGGTCTTTACCTCGAGGCAGCGGAGCTCCATCGGCGCTGACGTGGTCCTTACCTTCTGGATAGACCCCTCCCAGAAAGTGATCCTGAAAAGGCAGGACAGCACCGGTGGAGAAAGTGAAGGTAAGGGGACCAGCGAGGAGGTCTTCGGCCGCAAATACACCTGCACGGAGTTCACCGCGAGCCCTTCATTTCCCAAAGACCGGTTCACTTTCAAACCCGGGGCGTCGCAGAAAGTGGAGACGCTCAGCCGCTATCCTTTCAGCATTTAGCTTTTCCGGCTCCATTCCATTTTCCCAATTCAGGATAGCGCGGCAAATCCAGGTCCGCGCTCATTGAGATTGAAAATATTATTCATCGGCTCTTTTTTCAAAGGCTCTTCCCTCCCCTTTCAGATAATGCCTTTTCTCTGCACTGGTGGGGCCTCCATGGGTTTTGAAGCAAAAAATCACAAAACAGGTCTTTCTGTTCATTCACATACCACTCAGCGATGACCTTCAACATTAATAATGACAAGCATTTCTGCAGATGACCATTTTGACATGACCTGATTGTTTTTGTATAATATTAATAGAGATACAAAAGTATCTGCTCTCTCTGCAAAAAATTGTGAAAGGAGGATTATCGTGCATACCGGCACGATCCGCGAGTATCCCGGATACGAGGCCACCATGGAGAGCGGGCAGGTCTTCAGGGCACTCCCTGGCCTCCCGCTGGTGACCTACGGCGCCGACGAGGTGCTCTCACGGGCTGACAGCAGGCATATCTTCAGGGACCTCACCGGGGAAGTCCTGGACTGGAACCTCTGGTGCCTCTCTTCCGCCGGCACGAAGCTTGATATCCTCATAGGGGAGGCCCTCCTTTCCCTCAACGGGAAGATCGAGAAGCTCGGTTATGTGCGTATCGGCGACTTTGTCCGAGAGGAGCTTGGGATCTCATCAAGGAGCGGCTATGAGCTGATGCGGAATGCGAAGGCCCTTCAAAGGCTCCCACTCATCAGGGAGGCTCTTGAGGAGGGGCTTCTGCGCAAGAGCGCGCTGCGGTATCTCTTCCAGGTCGTGACGCCTGAGAACGAGGCGGAGTGGCTCCCAAAAGCCATGCGGTGCACCATAAGAGAAATTGAGGAGGAGGTGAAGTGTTTTAAAACCTGTGCCGGTGAGGCCGGCACAGGTGCTTCGGGGGATGCTGAAGGCGGCCCCGGGGGGAGCGGCATCAATACCTTTGTCGCCGGGGATGACGACGAAGAGGACACAGGGAGCCTCGCCGTAAGCGCGCGGGTTCCTTTTCCCGTTGCCGCGAAGTGGGACCGGGCCCTTGAGGTCTTCCGAAGGATGGAAGAGGCAGAGCTCCCTTCGGAGTCATTCGTGGAGGCTCTTCTCGCCGAGTTCGCCGCTTCGGCGCCGCTTGAGGGCATCGGAAGCCTGGGCCTGGAGGCACAGGAGCCTGAGGCTCAGGAGGCCGCGGGAGCTTCTCTCTGCCGTCAGCAGGGGAATAGCTCCCAGGTCCGTGAGGCCTCCCAGGGCGCCTGCGCCACCCTCGGTGATGGAGCACACTCTCACGATGGCCCTGATGCTTCCGGCTCCAGGGAGACCGGCGCCGATCCCGCCTTCGGGGAGAAGGCACTTCTCCTTAGCGCCCTGGCGGGTGCTATAGCTTCCCTCGATAATGAGGCCCCCTTCGGCGAGCGGGACAGAGAGCTTGCACGGCAGGTCCACAAGGACCTCGAAGAGGTGTCGCATCTGTGGGAGTTCCTCCCCTGGAAGCCCGTCACGGTGGAGCTTCCTTCGGAATTCCAGGCTCCCGCAGGCCACAGGCCCGATGTCGATACCGCTGTCACTCCCGATGGGTCCCTGGTGCGTCCTGCCGCCGATCCCTTCGAAACCATTGCACGGCTCAGGGAGATGGCAATGCTGCGCCATTCCCTCTCCTTCTACCAGGGGCGCCTCCTTCGGACTCTCAACAATTTCGGCCTCTACAAGGACATGCTCTTCCTCAGCCTGGGCCACTACTCCAGGGAACGCCTCGGGATGTCCCGCAGCACTGCCTATTCCCTCATCAAACAGGAAAGGAGCTATCTGGAGTATCCCGATATGCTGGACCTTATACAGGCGGGGAAGCTCACGCCAGAGCAGGCGCGGTATCTCGCCAGGGTATTCATTGAGGGGACCCGCGTCCAGGGGGCGTGGCTCTCCTACGCCCAGGAGGTCCCGGTGGCCACCCTCATGCAGGCTGTCGAGGGATTCCTTCGTTTTGCGAAGAGGGCTGTCCACAAAAAGTGGGATATCGCTCCCGAGGCCTTCGAGGTGGCCGTCACGGGGAGGTCCGTCAAGAGGATTATCCAGGCTGATTCAAATGCCCAGGAACCCAATGGGGATATGGGTTTGGACACTCCAGTCCAGATGTGCGGTGCGGCCGAGCAAGGTCGTGTTGTATAGTGGGTGCGAATCCCACCTG
>JAVHLM010000059.1 GCA_031082125.1 Candidatus Eremiobacterota bacterium | reverse complement strand
CCCCCTCGAGGCCGCCCAGGGAGCGCTCCTCTGCAACGGAGAGCCACCATGCCTCATTCTCAGGCGTGATGACCCTCGAGAGATGCCTCAGGGCGCTTTTGGCGATCCTGCCCTGGAGATAGGCCTCCCGGGTAAGGGGCAGGCTCTTGAGGAGCTCGAAATTGCGCATCAGCTCCGAAGCGGTGCGCCCCGAGAACGAGAGATGCTCCGTGGCGAAGGTCCCCATGGAGCGATATCCCAACTGATCAACCCCTTTCGTTTTAAGAGTAACGAGAAGGCCGCCAAGCACAAGATCCAGTACCAGGTGGCCGCGGACTGCCTCGCAGAGAGTGAAATCAATTTGAGAAGCGCGATCTTCCCTGTCGATTGAGCCGAAAGAGATGTCCTCCGAGAGCTTTTCTGCTTCGGGGATGAGGCCTTCCCTGGTTATCTTGACCAGGTGCTCCGGCCTGCAGAGGCCTCTCGCAGGAAGCTCATAAGGCTCCGGGAGGAGGAGCATGTCCTCGTGGTCCTGCGAACAGCAGGGATCAGCGAGGTGAAGGAGCTCCTCTTCATCGGGAAGGTGCAGAGAGCTATTGGGGCTGAGATCTATGGCGTCCATGCTTTTATTATAGCAGATTGGAAATGAGAAATCAAAGAGGACGATCCAGGAAAACCTTATCACAGAGGCTTTTAAAGGCCATCGCTGCGTGCCCTCCCGCGGGCGTTTTTCAGGCAAAAGCGGTAAAAATGACCCCTGAGGCCTTTGGGTGCAAGCCAGGTGGCCATTCTGCGCTCTGACGGCCATGTGACAGAGGGAGATCGGTGAGAAGAGAGTGGATAAAATATTACGGTATTGCAATGTCCGGCCTTTTGAGCCGGTGGCGGTGAAGAATGTGCAGCGGGCTTTTCGCTGAGGGCCACTGGAGGTTCCGGCATCCATCCTCCCGGCCGGCGCTATAGAAGCATACTAAGTCTTCTTGAATCACAGTGGTGTCCATGCTACAATGAAGAAACAGATGACCGGCCATCCTCTCATGGCGGCAGATCTTTATAGAAGAAGGCACCAAGGTGATATCAGGAAAGAACAGGCCTCTTCACCTCTCCTCTCCCCCAATCTCTCAAATCTTGAGACTTAGGTATATTGTCTCAATGGCATTCCTCGTCCTGTTTATTTCTCTCCGCCTGTCAACGGCCGCGCACGCGGAGAGCTTCCGGTTCGTGGTGCTCTCCGATACGCACCTCGCAATGGATAAGGGAGTGTGCGGGCTGGATTCGCGGACAGGGAGAGCGGTGAAGAAAATAGCGGGGGACATGAAGCCGCGATTTGTCATTCACTGTGGAGATATGATAACTGCCTGCCCTGGTGACAGCGAGGAGAATATCCTGTCAATGGGGGATGTGTTCCGAAGGGGTGTGGTGGATAAGCTGAAGGAGAGCGGGATTGGATTCTTCCCTGCACCGGGAAATCACGATGTGGCGGGGCGAGGAAGGGAGCTCTACGGAAGGGTATGGAAGGGGTTCTCCAACAGGGGCTTCAGGCTTGATGCGGGTGACTATACTCAGAGCTATGCGTTTCATTACGGAAACAGCCTCTTCGTTTCGCTGGACCGGAGCTCGGGGGATATGGGCGAAAGGGATGTCGGGTGGCTTAGGGGCCTGCTGGAAAGAAGCCGGAGCCGTTTCAGGCATGTGTTCGTATTCTGCCACGTGGGGCTGCTGGGAAGCGAGGATAAGCTGTCGGAGAGGCCCGTGGATCGGGAGCTGGAAGGAGTGCTGGAGCGCAACGGGGTGGATTATTTCATTTCGGGCCATTATCACGTGGGGGCAGAGGTGAAGGTGGGAAAAACCCGGCACATCATATGCGGAGCGCTCAACACGTATCCTTATGAATTCCTTGTGTTCACCGTGGACGGGGAGAGCGTGAAATGGGAGAGCGAAAGCGCCGAGAGGACAGCGCTTCCGTTCTGAGCGGCAAGTCAAGGCAGATTGTATAGTGAGGCCGGGGTAAGGCGGTATAAATGAAAAAGCCCCTGGCCGGGGCTTCTTGGAGCAGGTGCCGCTGCGCTCCCGCTAATCTTGGCGATGGATGGTGCCGCCGTATTCTTCCTTCCACAGGCTTCTGTGCATTTTCAGCTGGATTCCGGGGGGAGGCCCGGAGCGGCTTCCTTGCCGTTTCTGCTCGGGCCTGAGCCTTCTTCATGGAGCTTTGCGAGGAGGTTCTTTGCCCAGCCAGAGTCAGCGCGGCCGGTGTTCTGCTCGGCGAATTCTTGTGTCTTCTTACCGCCGTCACCCTGCTGGTTCTCCATGAAGGTGTCGAAGGAGACCTCTCTTTCAAGGTCCTTGTTTTTTATAAGCTCTCTCTCTTCGGTGAGTCTCTCGCCGCTCGCGATAAACTCGATCTTTTTGCTAGAGCTTGCCCTGACGGCTCCATCGCCATCGACCTCGGCGTTCTCTCCCACGCATTTTTTCAGCACTCCCTTGAGAGCCTGCTTTACGGTGTTATCGTCGAGCTCCCGGGAATCAACGTCTATCTGCGCGAGCTTGTCCCCGGTCTTTACATAGTCGCCTTCCTTGATCCCCTGGTCCGGGGTGTAGCCTACTTTCACATCGAAGGGGAGGAAAGTGGATTTGTCCTGGCCGCTGTCTTCGTCGCCCTCTGCGGGGCTCTGCCCGGCTTCATCCCCCGAGAGCCCTCCCTCTCTCAATATTTTTTCAGGATCGCTCTGAAGCTCGTGAAGGGCTTTTTCCTTTTTCGCCTGGGACTTTCCCTTCGCCGTGCTGTCGGTGTTCTGGCCGCTTCCCCGGGAAGGGGAGTTTTCAGTGTTTTCATTGGCTCCCTGAGGGGAAGGGCTTTTCTCTTTGGAGACTCCCGTGCCTGCGTTGCTGCCATTGCCTCCGCCTGCAGGTGAGGCGGCTCCCGGGCCTTGAGAGCCTCCGGAAGAGCCCTCCATTCCTCTGGCTACTCTTGCCTGGTCATCAGAGGAGATGCCGAACTGCATCTGCTCCACGGATCCGGCATTGAAGGAGGATTTGACGCATACCCGCTCTGAGCTCATGTCCACGGGCTCGCCTATGGTGTCCTCGATTGACTGTCTCGCATCGTTCCGCATCGAGGTGAACATCTGGTCGGCCTCGAAGCTGTCTATGGAGATGCCCAGCTGTTCGGCCGTCTCCTTCAGCCCGAGGAGGTCCGCCTTCTCCGTGGAGATCGAGCCTATGGTGTCCCCGCTCTTGATGAAATCGTGCTCCTTCACGGTGGGAGTGAAGGCTACCTTTGCATCGCTGAAGAAGCTGTTGAGCTGCTCGTTGAGGAGGCTTTCCATCTTGCCCTGGAAATGCGACCTGCCGTCGCCTGCTTTCGAGGTCCCGCTCCCCGGTCCGTCTTCATTGCCGGTGCTCTTCTTCTGCGAGCCCTGAGGCTCCCGGGAAGAAACCTCGTCCGAGAAGTCCGTGGTGTCTGTCTCTGGTGTCCCGCGGGAAGGAAGATCGGGCTTTTCTTTCTCCTCTGAGGTCTCTGGAGCATCTTTTTCCGCCCCGGAAAGAGGCGAAGAACCGCTCCTTGTGAAGCGGTCCGTTCCTTGAGCGGCAAGTCTGCCGATATCCATTCTCTCCGGCATGGAGACCCCTCTCAGACCCATGACTTCCCCTTCCCCCTATTATATCTCTTCTCCCGGGAGAAAAGTATTTCCAAAGAGTAAACAATGTAAATTGTTTGTGAAGGTACGGGGGAAAAAGTTAAAATATCAAATCAGGGAGATAATGCTCTGTATCGTGAGGCCATGGACAATCTCCCGGCCGGCATAAATGAAAAAGCCCCTGGCCGGGGTAACTGTGCTTTATTGGTGAATCGTTACGCGGTCTTCCGGTGCTTCGCTTCGATCATCGCCTTGAGTTCGCGGTAATAAGCCCAGGCATTTTCTTCGCCAATCATTTTTCTATCATCAAGCTCTATTCCTATTGCTTCACTCATTCTCATCATTTCATAGAGCTTTGGGTATCTTTTAAGCCTTTCATCCTCGATTTCACTGGAATATTTTTCGCCAGCGTCACCATATCCCGCATTCTTATCAAAAACATCTTCTTTCATTATGCCATTCTCCTCATGGAATGTGTTTTGGAGGCATCTGCAGCATCAACGTATCTATCAATTCTGCCATTTCAATAGTGTTTTCATTGTTGATATCAGGTATGATTCCATACCAGTCAACCGTCTGACTTTTCGTCAAATCCTTTCCGCATTTACCTTCAAGGTAATCTTTTCCCTTATGAGCAAAACCCTTTGGGTCGATGTACTCATAAAAATAAAGTCTTTTCATCCTTCCAACTTTTTTAAATCTTTGAATATCCTGTTTTACTTTGTCGGTTACCTCTGTTTCCCTGTGATCTTCAAGCCAGGTAAGAAACTTATCAAATATCCTGCTGTTGGCGCTCCATGGATGATTGTGTTGCGGATCCGGATCGAGTGAGTATCCGAAAATGCTCCACTGTGCCGCTCCTCTGTGACGATCTCCATCGCTATAAGCGTGAGTTTTTATCGTGGAATAATCCAGCTTCCTCAGTAATGGTATCGCCTTGCGATAATAGAGGTAGGAAAAGCCTCTGGGAAATGGCTTTCTTCTGAAATCATAAGGAAGCATTTTTATAAAAAGAACTTCACCTTTTTGACGGTCAAGCGATCTCTGTATTTCGCCTCCCCCTGTCACCATTTTACCATTCTTATCATAGGTGTGGCAAGTCAATATTCCAGAAATTTGAAGTCTTCCGTCAGAATCTATTTCAGACTTGACGGTCTTCACACTCAATGTTTCGTTTCTATGATTTTTCCCTTCCCCCAGAAGATGCTCGTCTATGATTTGTGGATATACCGGCATATTGACATATCTCTGAATCCTTTGGTAATCCATATCTTGAGCATAATCATCATCGAGCCAGTCATCGGGGACCTCAATCCAGGGAGAGGGCATGGCGGTTCTGCTCCTGTATATAAAAGAGCTCTGTGAAGATCATACAGGAGAGAAGTTGCCGCAGTATTGCCTTCTTATTGCCTCTTCTCGAATTGTGTAAACATTTTGCGAAGTGAATCGTGAGGCCAGGGAAATGAAAAAGCCCCTGGCCGGGGCTCTTATCAGGTGAAATACTCTTAAGCGGTTTTTCTTTGTTTTGCCTCTACCATAGCCTTCAATTCGCGGTAATAAGCCCAGGCGTCATCTTTTTTGATGGTTCTCAAATTGTCCTGTTCTATGCCTAATATACGGCACATGCCAACAATCTCTCTCGGGGGAGGACGATTTGCAAGATATTCATCTATTTCATCAATTTCTCCAGGATCGGTATAGTCTGCCATAAAATCACCTCATTTTTATTATAACGTCTATATGACAATAAGTCAAATTCACTTCATTTTACTGAGAAGATATTCTATCAGCTCTTTCATCTCTATATTTTTATTGCTTTCATCATTGATATTGTGATGGGTTCCGCTCCACCAGACAGATCGAGTGGGTTTATCCTGTGCATCCAAGCCCATCAAGAATTTTTTGCCTGTCTTCTCACAATTGGTATGAGTGTCTTCAGCCAGACTTTTCATTCTTTTAAAAGCTCTTATTTTGTCCTCTGTTGTGTGATCGAGTGCAATCTTTTTTACATTTTTCAGCCAATCAACATACTGATTCAGGGTCTCGTTCATATTGTCATTGGAGTAGCCATAGAGGCTCCAGACATAAGCCCCAAGCAAATTGTATCTCTCTTTTGAGCATTCTGCTATCGTGGTGGGATCGGTTCTTATTTTCTCTATGCCAAGCATTCTCAGGAAAGGAATTGCCCTTCGGTAATATTCCACTCCAAAGCCTTCGATTCTCACCCTGCTTGCACCCATCAAATCGAATTTGCACTTTTTATCACGTTTATTGATGGTTCTGCGAATTTCTATATGATCGGTTCCTGAACCGCCTTGCTTCAATGGCCCTTTTACCTTCAGAACCCCTTTCACTGAGAGAGTGCCGAGCATCACCTGAGCAGTGAATCCTGCTATTTCAATGTGTGCCTTGCTGCAGATGCCTTCTCCCAGGAGATATTCGTTGATGACTGACGGCTTTATCCTGAATCCGAAATATTCCTGAAATGCTCTATATCCCGCATTCCTGGAATAATAATCATCGATCCAGTCATCGGGGACTTCAATCCAGGGAGAGGGCATGATATTTCAGCTCCTGTATGCAAGAGAGCTCTGTGAAGATCATACAGGAGGGAAGTTGCCGCAGTATTGCCTTCTTATTGCCTTTCCTCGAATTGTGTAAACATTTCGTGCGGTGTATCGTGAGGCCGGGGGACAATCTCCCGGCCGGCAAGAAAATTTGTCTGTGTCACGAGTGCCGGTAGAGGGACAAATTTAAAGAGGATTCCTTCCCGCCTGGAAGAATACTATGACACCTGTGCTGACAGGGTATCACGATGTCTTCAGCGTCTACCTGCGCGCATTATTTGTCCCTGAGAGCATACCGCAGGCCATGCGGAAATGGCGATGCAACCGAAATGAGCCATATGGGGGCACGTGCATCAGTGATGCTCCGCTGAGCACTGGTTCGCTCTGAAATATACGGTAAAAGAAAAGCTGGTGAAAATCATTCACAGAAAACTATTCATCGCATTCATTGCAGCCTTGATTTTTGTGCTCCCTGTCACGCCTGCATCCGTGCTCTGCCAGGATGACAGCGCTCCGGATCTCATTGACCCCTGGCCCAAAACGGCGACTGACGGGGGCGTCAGCTATACAATGTACCAGCCTCAAATCGACAGCTGGGATGGTTACCGCATATCGTCGCACGCTGCAGTGTCAGTCGTTCCGACCGCACACGGCACACCGGTCTTTGGTGCACTGTATTTTTCCGCAAGAACGCTTGTAGATAAAACTGCCCGGACCGTTTACTTCAACACCATATCAGCAGACAGTGCCGTTTTTCCCACGGCCCCGCTCTCAGCCGATAAATACCGCGATGCTTTCCTTTCGATTCTTGATAACGGCACCGCGACAATGCCGCTGGACAGGCTTCAGGCTTCACTTGCGATAGTAAAAGCGGAAAGCCAGGTGAAATCCCAGCCGCTTAATAACCCTGACATTACTGTGATATTTTCACAGGTTCCCGCCATACTCATCAATGTAGCCGGCAGTCCCAGGTGGATCCAGATCCCAGGTACCGGACTGAAAAGAATACTTAACACAAGGGCATACATGGTAAGCGATGAGACCGGGAAAATGTATCTGCATATCTTTGATGGCTTTCTCGTCTCAGACACGCTGAACGGCCCCTGGCAGGTTTCCGGAAACACCGCCAGAACTATTGTCGATACCGGGAAAAACCTCGCAAAAAATAATATTGTTGATTTGCTGCCAGGTCAGAGAAATCCACAGTCAAATAAAATGCCGACCCTGTCAAATGGGGCCCCTGCAGTGTATATCGCAACCGCGCCAACAGAGCTTATTATCACGGACGGCGTGCCCGTGTGGGAGCCTGTGAGCGGCACGTCGCTCAGCTATGTAACAAATACGACAGGGAATATTTTTCAAGACTCACGGAGCAAAATATTTTATCTGCTTGTGACGGGAAGGTGGTTCCGCTCCCAGGATCTTGATAGAGCCTGGGCCTATATTCCGGCGAAGGACCTGCCTGAGGATTTTTCAAATATTCCCGATACGAGCCCCAAGGAAAATGTGAAAGCCTCTATCCCGGGAACAGTTCAGGCCGCCGAATCATTGATTGAAAACAGCATCCCGCAGACTACGGTGATAAGCCGCAAGGATACAAAGTTCAACCCGCGTCTTGTCGAGGAGCCGAAGCTGCTTCCAGTTGAAGGCACTTCTCTATCGTATGTGATAAACAGTCTCATTCCGATCATCATGGTCTCGCCCGACAGCTTTTATGCCTGCGCCAACGGGGTATGGTTCACCACAAATGCTCTTAAAGGGAGATGGACAGTTGCAGCCGATGTGCCTCCTGAAATCTACACGATACCACCACGCTCGCCGCTCCATTATGTCACCTATGTGAAAATTTATGACTCGACAAAAGAGAGCGTGACTGAAGGCTATACTCCAGGTTATCTGGGCACTGCCGTCAACTCCGAAAAAACAGTGGTGTTCGGCACGGGGTATGACTACTCTGGAGATAATGATGATGCCACATGGGTGCCCTATCCGCCTACTTTCGGGTATGCGGCCAATTTTGCATGGACCCCGTGGACAGGCTGGGCAATGGGCTACGGCATGGGATGGAACTGTTTTGACAGCTTCGATGATATGGGCTGGGGCTGGGGTGATGCCCCTTACTGGGGCGGGCTGCCGTTATGGGGAAATCCAAACTTTAATCCCGCGAATCTTTATATTGACTGGAGCGGCGTACTGGATCGCGATCCCAACGATTATCAGATAACGTGGGGCCCTGACGCATGGGCAGCAGGAAAAAGCAACATATATCAGTCCGGCAGAAATACCGATACGGCTCCAGCGAGCGGCTACAATGCCTGGAATGGCACTACATGGCCCCATGGCGCAGGACGATCCTACAATTCAATCACGGGGCAGATTGCACCAGGTCAGGATACCCCGGTGAAAAATGTATATGAACGCGGTCAAGTTACCGCTAAACCGGATTTGATTACCGGCGCTCACACTGTCCAGGTCGATGCGGGCGCTCAGAATAACACGGCACAGTCAACAGGTGCCTCACATGAGCCAAAGATTAATTATTATGCTGATAAAAGCGGCACCATATACCAGGATAAAGAGAGCTCTGTGAAGCAGCTCAACAGGAACGGGTCTTGGAGTAACGTTTCTGAAGCTGCGGTGATAAAAAATATCAAGAATGAATCCTGGGCACGATCTACCGGAACTATCCGCTCCAACTCGTCAGCAAAAAATTACTGGGATAAGGGAAGCACAGGAGCGAGCTCCGGTGCCGTCAGGAGTACAGGTCCCCTCGGGAGCTTCGGCGGTTTTTCCGGCAGTGGAAACAGTAATAAATAAGGAAAAGGTGCGGATAATCCCTGTCATGCAGGCACAGCCTCGTGCACTGATGAGGAAGTGAGGGGGCTTGAGATAGTGAGCGGCACAGGGTTATTATTGCTGATACCTGCGGTTCGCCGGCGCCGAACAGACAAACGATTACTCAGCCTTTGCCAGTCCCATGAGGTTCCGTGGGAACCAGGCAGTACATTGCCCAGCCCATGTACGGGCGTTCAAATCGCAAATAATCATCCTGGGAAGTACGCAAATGCTTGAATACCTGTTCCCGGTCGGGGTGTGCCGGGTTTTCTTTAAGCCAACGTATCAGTCCATACCAGTTGTCCGAAGAGTACCTGTCCCAGTCGTCGTGGCTGGCCCGGATGACGTATTCGAGTTCAAAGCCTTCTTCGCGGGTGATTCGAGCCAGTTCCGCTTCCGGGTAGGTGCCTGTCTGTTTCCGGGCGTATTCCGGGGGTATCTTATCGCTGAGCCAGTAGGTTTCACCGATGCCAAGGCGTCCCTTCTGGTGAATAGCCCGCTTCATTGGCTGGATGGTCTGCCTGTAGCCGCCCCAGATAAACGTGGCCCCGATGCAGGTTGCCGCATCGAAAGCTCCCTCTTCGAACACGTAGTCAGCCCCGGGAGAGCAAACGATTTTGATTCGGTCTTCCAGCCCTTTGGCCGCCAGCTTTTTCCTGGCCCGGTCGCAGAAATCCTCGGATATATCGATACCGGTGCCGGTGATGCCGAATTCCTCCGCCCAGAGAGCGAGGGGCTCGGCGCAGCCACAGCCGAAGTCGATGATCCGGCTGCCTTCTTTCAATCTGAGTATTTTGCCCAGTTTGATGATTTTTTCGGGCGTGGAAGGGTTCAGTATCTCCATATCCCGGTGTGAAATACTCATCAGGTCAAAGAATTCCATGGTTCAAGCTCCTTCAGGAAATGGTGACTGTTGAGGATAGAAACTTAGCTCCTGGCTTCCCCCGGCCTCCGCAGAAATAAATTATACAAGAAATTTCCGGAAAAGTCTATAAATTTTCCCGGCGAAAGGCGCTTTCCGCCCCTTCAGCGCAGAGGAACCCTAGCAGGCGCATGGGCAAGGGATTCCCGGTGAAATGAAGAAGCCCCTCGCGGGGGCTTTATGCGGTCTTGCGGTGCTGCTGTGCTTTTCCCGCGGGCATAAGTTCTGCCATACAATAATCAGGTGGAAGCTTTTTATAAAAAGCTCCTAGAAAATTGGGATCAGTAGATGAAATTACCTGTGCTTTTTCAGTAAATATTGTATCGCCATCAGGCTTTTCTATGACATGACTTTTATTGACTGTTCATATGTGATTGGATAGCACTGTAGCCCCATCATAATGGACTTTCTGACATATTCGGATCAATTACCTCATCAAGCAAAGAGTTTATGGAACGTTCTATGCTCGAAATGCCTATACCCAATACTTTTGTCACCAACTTCAGCAACTCGGTCGCTGTCGTGGCAAAAACCGCGGCAAAACGCCTGGCGGGAACACGGGGCCTTTGAGATTTAGGCAGATATTTTCTTGCCGCTGCCTGCAGCGTTCTTGCTACGATGGAAGTAATCACGGCTGCATAGACGAGAGCAAGCACCACATTCTCGTTCCCGGTATTCAGGTCTTCCAGATGATAGTAGCTTTTGAGCTTTTAAAAAGCAGCTCAATCTCCCAGCGGTAACGTTATGCCTGTGCAATCTCTTTATGAGTCGAAAGTCCTCTTCCACGAAATGATAAAAGCCTTTATACGCTCGGGTTTTGAAGCTCACTTGCACCTGAAAATCCACTACTTCCCTTTTCAGCTTGTCAAGAACATCCTGAAGATGAAGCCCTTCAGTTTCTTTCTTCCGGCCATGCTGGGTAAGATTGGAGCCTATCATCAAACGATTGGCATTTGATCCTTTCAGTTTTTCTCCTTAACCGATTATGCATGTGCGGGAAGAACTTCAGCGAGAGCGAAATACTCTATGGTGGAGGAACTGCCCGGGAAGAGATGAGAGAAACGGTTTTATACTCTTGAGGTGATATCTGTGATGAAAACAGCAATCATGTGCATTCTTCTGATAATAGTATTTTCCATCAGCTCATGCAGTCTCAGGGGAAAAAGTGACTTTGAAAAGTTATGTGAGGCCCTTAAAAACAGGGATGTCCCATCGGTAGAAAGGCTGATTAAAAAGAATCCAGCCTTAATCAAAGCCACTGTCGGAAAATGGGGAGACACTCTTCTCAACTACGCGGTAATGAACGATGACATTGCCATGGTTGATTTTCTCACGAAGAGCGGGGCAGAGGTAAATGCCGGAAACCAATGCCTTCAGACACCTCTTTATCTTGTTCTGATTTACTCTCCTGCAAATAAACAAGCTATTGCCACACATCTTATCAATGCAGGAGCCGATGTGAATGCAAAAGATGTAATGGGAAAAACCATATTAATGCAAGCTGCAAAGACAGGAGACCTTGAAATTGCAAAACTCCTGATATCTGCCGGAGCAGACGTGAATGACAAAGATAAAAATAATTCAACTAGCCTGCACGAAGCTGCACGTTTCGGGAGAAAAAAAATGATCGAGCTTCTCATGGCGAGCAAGGCAGACTTAAACGTAAAAGATAAAGAGGGGAATACGCCGATAAAATTGGCGATGCGAAACGGCCACATTGAAGCAGTGAATGTATTAAAAACAAGAGGCGCCCGCATTGAGAATATTACCGTCTTTGAAGCGGCGGCTCTGGGAGACATTGAAAGCGCAAAAAGACTCTTTGACAAAAATCCGGAGATTCTCAAGAGAAAGAACAAAGAAGATGGTGATACTCCTCTGCATTACGCTGCTCGGAAAGGGCAAAACGGTATGATCAGATTTCTTCTCTCAAGAGGTGCTGACATTGAAGCTACAAATTCACATATGGAAACGCCGCTTTGCAGTGCCGTATCAGAAGATAATCTGGAAACCACTGAGATTCTTCTCTCTCAAGGTGCTAGAATAAACAGTGTGGATAAAACTCATCGATCACCTCTTTCGTGTGCAGTATTTTCATCTGGTGAGGAGATGATCACACTGTTACTCAATCGCGGGGCCGACGCAAAAATTATGGATAGTGAAGGTGATACAGTTTTACACAAGGCTGTGCTGAGAAAAAATGTAAATATCTTGAAACTCCTGATGGCACGAGGTGCCGACATCAATCTGAAAAACAAGGAGGGCGCGACACCGCTGTTTGGTGCAGTCTGTGAATCTTATGTCATGAAAGACTCTTTCGGTATGTATCCAACAAACGACAAAAATGAGGATCTTATCGCTTTTTTCATATCGAACAGCGTTGACTTGAATGTGAGAGATAAAAGCGGCCATACTCCCTTGTATTATGCGAAAAAATACAGGCCCAGAAATATTTCGGATCTTCTGAAAAAGCATGGAGCAATAGAATAACTCTCACCCGTGATATGAAGTTCTAAATTTTCCTCACAAGTGAGGTATGTCTTTCCAGATAAGCTGAAGTGGACTCCGGGAGCAGGATACAAGGAGACGGCAGAATTCTCTCATTTCCCGCCTCCCCGGGCCTCTCTACCTGTTCCCTTTTTCCAGCGCCTCCTGGACTTTTTTTCTCACCTCGGCGTCAGGGTCCCCCTTTATCGCCTTGAGAGCGGCCCTCACCGCCGGATCTTTCGGTGCAACGCAGCCCAGGGCATAGGCGGCAGCCTTTCTGCAGTACAGATAGCTGTCCTTTGTAAGGGCTGTGAGTCCGGGAACGGCACGCTTCCCCCGGGGCCCGATTTTCGCCAGGGCATAGGCGGCATCAATTCTCACGCTCTGCCTGTCCCTGGTATCCTTCAGGCTGGCAATGAGAATATCAATCACCTGGTCCGGCACAGGTTCCTTTCCACCATCATAGAGATTTCCAATCTGGCTCACTGCCTGCTGGCGCACATCTTCATCGGCATCTTGAGCGTATTTCACAAGATCGCTGATGGCATCCATTCTGCCTATCGCCGCCAGGGCCTCTATTGCGGCAACTCTGGCAAAGTTCCCATTGGTAGAAGCTTCCTTCCTGACCATGGGGAGGGCCGCCTTTGCATCGGGCCCGATCTGCCCGAGGGCTTTCATTACTTTCTGCGGAGAGGTGCGGGCATTGAAAAGTGCCATGAGAGTGGGAATTGAAGCCCTGGCTTTTGATATGCCAAGCGCCAGCACCGCGCAATCCACCGTATCGTAATCGCTAGAGGCAGTCGCCTTGATAAAGACGGCAACCAGCTCATCATAGACGGACTGGGATATATCGGGCGCGGGAGAGGTATCCGCTACAATCTTATAGGTGTCCCTCTTGCTGGAATCTATCTCGTCCTTCATCAGGGCGGGAGCGGCGAATTTGAAGGTAAGCGCTTCCATCTCCCAGATTGCCTGGAGTCTCTGCTTCTTAAAGATGCTGTGCATCTGCTTCATCCAGCTCTTTATTGATTTTCCCTTATATACGGTTCTGGTATCCGTGATAACCGGGGAGGCCGCAGCAGGCCCGCCTTTCAGCAGCAATGCAAGAAGCGCAACTGAGAGTGACATATACACAATGAAGACAGCCTTGTGATTCAAAGTGAGAGCCCTCCCCGGAAAAAGGTGAAGACAGCCCGTCGTTTACCGATTATAGAAGCGGCGCAAGAGACGGGCGCCGCAGTGGCAACACCATAAAGATCATAGCAGATATCTGCAGCAATGTCCACAGGCAGGGACGCGCTGGTTTTCAGGTATAGTGTTCGCCCTTTGCATGTAAATCCACCCCTCCTGTTCTGAATTTTCTTTATGCATCAATAATTCTGCTGCGTTACCCTTCTCTGTTTCACTTCAGGGTAATATCTATCAACCCTTTTATTGATGGTTCTGCGAATTTCTATATGATCAGTCCCTGAACCGCCTTGTTTCAATGGCCCGGTTACCTTTAGAACTCCTTTCACTCAGAGAGTGCCAAGCATCACCTGAGCCGTGAATCTTGCTATTTCAATGTGTGCCTTGCTGCAGATGCCTTCTCCCAGGAGATATTCGTTGATGACTGACGGCTTTATCCTGAATCCGAAATATTCCTGAAATGCTCTATATCCCGCATGCCTGGAATAATAATCATCGAGCCAGTCATCGGGGACCTCAATCCATGGAGAGGTCATAATATTGCTGCTCCTGTATGCGCGAGGGTTCTGTGAAGATCATAAGGAGAGAAGTTGCCGCAGTATTGCCTTTTTATTGCCGATCCTCGAATTGTGTAAACATTTTATGAAGTGAATCGTGAAGCCAGGGGACAATCTCCCGGTCGGCATAAATGAAAAGCCCCTGGCCGAGGCAACTGTGCTTTATTGGTGAATCGTTACGCGGTCTTCCGGTGCTTCGCTTCGATCATTGCCTTGAGCTCGCGGTAATAGGCCCAAGCGTCGTCTTCCCAAAGCATCCTATCTCCATCAAAATCTGTTCCAGAAGCCTCACATAACCTCATTATTTCGTATAGTTTGGGGTATCTCTTGAGCCTTTCTTCCTCTATTTCACGAGAATATTCTTCCCCGGCATCACCATATCCCACATTCTTATCAAATATTTCTTCTGACATTATGTTTTTCTCCTTATGGTATGCCTTCAGGAGGCGTTAAAGTCATAATCATTTCTTTCATTTCAACAGTTTTATCATTGTTGATATCCGGTATGATTCCGTACCAGTCAACCGTTTGACTTCTTGTCAAATCCTTCCCGCATTTCCCTTCAAGATAATCTTTTCCAATGTGAATATTTCCTTGCTTATCCACATATTTATAGTTATTCAAAAACCGCAATCTTCCCTTTTGTTTGTATAGCTGTATATCTCTCTTGACCTCATCGGTTATTTCTGTTTCCCTGTGATCTACAAGCCAGGTGAGGAACTTGTCAAATATCCTGCTGTTAGCACTCCATGGATGATTATATTGCGGATCTGGGTCCAATGAATATCCAAATAAACTCCATTGTGCCGAGCCCCTGCGAGTATCTCCATTGCTATAGGCGTGAGTTTTTATCGTGGTATATTCTAATTTTCTCAGCAATGGTATAGATTTTCTATAATAGAGGTAAGAAAAGCCTCTGGGAAATGGCTTTCTTCTGAAGTCATAAGGAAGCATTTTTGTGAAATGAACTTCACCTTTTTCACGGTCAAGCGATCTCTGTATTTCGCCTCCCCCTGTCATCATTTTACCATTCTTATCATAGGCGTGGCAAGTCAATATTCCAGAAATTTGAAGTCTTCCCTCAGAATCTATTTCAGACTTGACGGTCTTCACACTCAATGTTTCGTTTCTTTGATTTTTCCCTTCCCCCAGGAGATGTTCGTCTATGATTTGTGGATTTACCGGCATATTGACATATCTCTGAATCCTCTGGTAATCAATATCTTGAGCACAGTCATCATCGAGCCAGTCATCGGGGACCTCAATCCAGGGAGAGGTCATAATATTGCTGCTCCTGTATGCGCGAGGGTTCTATGGAGATATCATACAGGAGAGAAGTTGCCGCAGTATTGCCTTCTTATTGCCTTTCCTCGAATTGTGTAAACATTTCCTCACGCCCCCTTCGCCGTCATCCCAGCTTTGAGCCGTCAATACGCCTGTTGATGGAGCCTGCATTTTCCTCAACATACTCATCATCGAGTAAATCCACATAGCTGAGGGCAGCCGTCAGCCTGCAGCAGTAATACAGCTTTGCTAGTCTCCCGTAATGGGCCCTGGGAAGGTCCTCCCTGCAGCGCTTCAGGTAGGAGGGGATCAGGCCGATCATGAAGGAAAAGCCTTTGGGGAGCATCGCTGCAGATTCAAATCCCTCATCCCTGTGCTTTTCCAGCTCAGTCATCACGAATGACCTCAGTATCACCAGGTCGTTCGGATCAAAGTCCTCGCTGTCCCAGCCCGGTTAACTAAACCAGATTTTCCTGTGGATTTCCCATTTACCTTT
>JAVHLM010000058.1 GCA_031082125.1 Candidatus Eremiobacterota bacterium | reverse complement strand
GGGGCGCCGGCCGCGAGGCCGGCGCCTACTCGACCACACGAACTTGGGGTCACCCATAGAGGGCTTACCGCCGTCATCTGGCAGGTCACCGGGGCCTCCAGGTATTTTCCAGAGCTCCCTGAGATCATCTCCATCCTCTCCGGGGAAACACACAAAGAAGGGACCTTCGGGTCGAACCCCCAGGAGAGGGGCGCCCTCATCCGCTTCTTCATCAAAAAAGATCTCATCCCCCTCTGGAACCACGCCGTGAGGCTCTGGGTCGCCGGCAGGCCGGAAGGGGCCGCTCCTGGCGGGCAGGAACTCGTCCTTTTTATTGAGGCCCTCCTTGACACCTTCCTCGCCGCCTGGGACCTCCCGGAAAAAAGGGACCTTCATCACCGCGTCCTTGCCCGGGACCACTACCAGTGCCAGGTCCCCGGCTGCCGGTGTCGGCGCAATCTCCACGCCCATCATATCAGGTACCGCTCCCACGGCGGCCCCACCACCGAGGGCAATCTCATCACCCTCTGCAGGGCCCACCACCTGCGCTGTCTCCACGAGGGCCACCTCGTCATCAGGGGCAGGGCGCCCCACCACCTCATCTTCATCATTCCCCGCGGCAGGCGAGGCTTTTAACTCTATACGAAATAATGCTTATGCCAGGAGGCCGGGGGACATTCTCCTCTTCAGGCAGCATTTGGATTTGTCGCGGCGCTGGCATTCGCTTCACAGGCAAATCCTGCTGCCCGGGAGAATTCCCCTGGCCTCCCGGTGCACCACAGGGCCTGTTCACCCACGAGGCAGAAGTTCACGAAGATCATCTCTTCAGCACGTTGACAAAGTATGTTTATATATAATAAAATTAAGTAGAGTGAAATAAACTGAATGTAAAGGGGAATTGACCATGCCTAGACAAATCGGAGCTCTCACGCTCTATGAGGTTGAAGAGCTTGTTGAAGCCCTCGACGTTACCAAGGAAACCGTAAGGGCCTATCTGAAAACAGGCAGGCTGAAAGGAGAAAAATTTGGAAAGAGATGGTTTGTCTCCGAGGAAAGCCTTCGTGATTTTTTCAATCCCGCTCAAGATCAGATGCTTGCAAGAGCCTTCATGAGCGCCCCTGAAGACGATGAGCCTTTTACAGAGGAGGAACGCAAAAGATCAGTACAAGGGTGGAAAGAATGTCAGCAGGGATCAGGAAGACCCTGGAAAAAGGTGAGAGAAGAGCTCGCCGATGAATAAGAAGAGGGAGACTGGATGGAATGTCATTATCTCTCCTCAGGCAGAAAAGGCCATAAAGAAGCTCATCCCCAGGGAGCAGGCCAGAGTAAGGAGCGTTATTGATACCATGGAACCCGGAAAGCCCGGGCAGATAGACTTGAAGAAAATGCCCGAGCTTGACCTGTGGAGACTCAGAATTGGACGATGGAGAGCTGTATTGCATATTGATTTCAAAAAGCAGATAGTGTGGATGCTGGACTTTGGAGCGCGGGGAGATGTTTACAAGTAACGCCGGATTGGAGAAGAAAAGGTGTCTGAGGCCCGGGAGCATATCCCCTGGCTTCCCGACATACACCCGCAGGAGAGGACCTTTACGGAGTATCCAGAATCCGCTCCAGGACATTCTCGCTCTCGTCGATAAAGGCTGCCACTTCCCGACCTACCGCCTCAGCTTCTTCCTTTGTGACTGTTGCATAGTCGCTATAGTCTGTTTTCTGGCGCTTCTCAAAGGCACGGGGAAGAGCTCTTGCCTTATCCACATCAAATACCCCTGCCTTGACGAAACTTGCCTGGAAAAGAGAAATGATCCCGCTGTGCCGGGCCGAGTCAAGCTCCTTAAGGGCAAGAAGGGCTCTTGCCGCATAAAACGCGCCGTAAT
Source organism: Candidatus Eremiobacterota bacterium (assembly GCA_031082125.1). Lineage (NCBI taxonomy): Bacteria > Bacillati > Vulcanimicrobiota > Vulcanimicrobiota bacterium. Next base: position 14,631 of record JAVHLM010000058.1, on the reverse strand, counting down.
AGAATCGGTTTATTGCACCCCGGTAGCCTCCTGAGTCCATCAGGTGGCCGGCCTCTATAAGGCACTCCCTTGCTCTCGTGATGCGGTGCCTCGCAAGGGTGATCAGCTCCTGCTTCATAGCTCTATGCTCTCCTTTTCAATGGCTTTGATGAAAGGAGTTGCTCTCCAGGTGCGGTCCTCCAGGCTCTTTAAAGTGATGACTTTGGGGGAAAGATAGAACTCGTGGGCAAGGTTCACTTCGTAGGCAATGTCCAGAATGAGATCTTCCAGTGCCGGATCGTCGTCGTTCAGCACGACCATGAGATCAATGTCCGATTCTTCAGAGGCGTCTCCTCTGGCTTTTGAACCGAAAAGCAGAATTTTCACAAGATGCCCGCCAAGCGAGCTTTCAGCCCTGGTCTTGAATTGCCTCAATGCATCTTTTTCCGATGGCGACAGCTTCAATGCTTCCACACGGCAGCATCCCCTCAGGAATAAACATCATATCATTCAGCCCTATGCCAATTCTATCAGAAATGATCCGCTGTTGCAAGCGAAAAACAGTCATGGCCGCCACAAGTCGCCGGGGGAGGCTAGAACTTTCCCCCGCGGGCGATGGAGATGAGGAGCCACATGGCCATGAGGAAGGAGAGGAGCACACCGATGAGGCCCACATAGGTATAGCCTGACCGGGAAGCGAAAATCCACGACGAGCCGATGACCATCGAGGCCACGAGGAGGGCGAAGCAGAGTCGGTTGATGAGGCGGGGGAAGCCCTGGTGCTCATGGCGGATCCTGAGCTCGCCGCGCTCCATCACGGAAAAGGCGCTCGAGAGCTGCTTCACAAGGGTACCGAAGCTTTCAACCATATCCTGGGCCTGCTTGATGGTGTCGGAGAACCACCAGTGGGACATGATGCGCTCCCGGACAAGCTCGCGGGCGAAGGGCTCGGCAGGCTCGAGAATGTTGAAGTCGGGATCGAGGCGCCTGCCCATCCCCTCAAGGGAAGTGATAGTCTTTATCATGAGGGTGAGATCAGGGGGGATCTTCACCTGGTGGCGGTACATGAGGCCCATGACCTCCTTGAAGACCTCCCCTATATTGATCTGCTTGAGAGGAAGGGTGCTGTACTTCTCATAAAGGAAGGAGAGCTCCCTCTTGAAGCGTATCCTGTCAATCTGCGGGGGGATGCTCCCCACGGCGAGGAGCGCGTCTATGATGCCGTCCATGTTGCGGCGCACCACGGCGAGGAAGAGGTCGCCGAGCTTGTTCCGGAGCCCCACGTCCAGCTCTCCCACGAGGCCGAAATCCACGAAGATTATCTTTGAGTCGTTGGTGACAAAGACGTTCCCCGGGTGGGGATCGGCATGGAAAAAGCCGTGGACCAGGATCTGCTTGAAGTAGGAGCCTATGCCGACGCGGGCAATCTCCCTGCAGTTTACCCCCCGCGCGGTGAGAGTATCCACTTCCGATATCTTGGTGCCCTGGATCCTCTCCATGCAGAGTATCCTGCTGGTGGTGTAGCCCCAGTATACCTTGGGCACATAGACGCCGCTGTCTTCCGCCAGGTTCTTCCTGAAGCGCTCGGCGTTGTGAACCTCGTGGAGGTAATCGGTCTCCTGCTCGAGATAGTCGCTTATCTCACTCGCGATGCCGGTGAAGTTATAGCGCCCCCTGAAGAGTCTCCTGCGCTCCAGGAAGCGCGCGGCATCAATGAGGATCTCCGAGTCGATCTTCACCTGGGTCTTTATCTCGGGGCGCATCACCTTGACGATGACATCTTCGCCATGCTTGAGGCGCGCACGGTGGACCTGCCCTATCGAGGCCGAGGCAAGGGGGACTGCCTCGAACTCCAGGAACACGTCTTCAAGCCTGGCGTTGAGCTCCTTCTCGACAATCCTCCTTACTTCCTCATAGGGGAAGGGAGGGACCTGGTCCTGGAGCTTTTCAAGCTCATCGATAAGCTCACGGGGAAGAAGATCGCCCCTCGTGCTCAGCATCTGCCCCATCTTGATGAAAGCCCCGCCCAGATCCTCCAGCACCATCCGGGCGCGGTCCCACTTGGTGATGGCCTCCACCTCGCCGCCGCGGTCCTTCTTCCTCCGCCACCGGTGCGGGATGAAGCGGTAAATGCCCAGGTAATCCACAAGGAAGCCGTACTGGTGCCGCGAGAGCACCTCGACTATCTGCTTGTAGCGCTTGAGCTTGCCGTAAACGGCATAGATACTCATTTACTTGCCGGAGTGCTCCTTGAGGGTCTCGACAAGCTTTTTGAGGTTCTCATACTCCTCGCGGGAGGGGACGCCCATCTCCTCGATAACCTTGCGCACCTCGTCGCGGACAAAGCCGGTCATGCTCTGCTGCTCCTTCTTGCCCTTTTCGATGAGGGTCTCCACGACGGCCTTGGCCTCGTCGCTTGAGACCTGGCCCTTCTGGATGAGCTCTCCCACGATCTCCTCGGCCTTCTCCTTGGTCATCACCAGGGCGCCGAAGCCTGCAAGAAACATGTTGGTAATAAGATCTTTCATTGTGCGCTCTTCCTTTCCGCCTCCGCACCGCCTTATCCCTCCCCGGAAGCGCGAAGGTCACTCTATTCTCCTGGGAGGATCCTACTATACTATTAGCCACAGGGCGCCTCACTCCTGCAGAACCTGACGCCGCGGAAAACCCCCCGCAGGAGGCGGTATTCAACCCGGGGGACCGCAACCCGGTCAGCCTAAAAGCCGATTCCCGCAAGCCCTGATGAAGGATATTGCCATGCCATGACGAAGTCATCTGCACAGGAAAGGAGCCGCCCATGCGCCAATTTTTAATTCTCACCGCCCTCTTCATCGCCGTTTTTCTCACCTTCACCGCCGGAGCCCAGGAGCCATCGCCGCCGCTGCCGCCGTCAATCGAGCCGCCTCCCTCAATGCTTCCCGCCTCCCCTTCACCGGCCTCTCCCCCATACCAGCTCCAGGTGAAGGGGACGGCCACCCAGGGGAAGGCCCTCTTCGTCACCGTGGCAGGCACCTCGAAGGATCACCGGGGCGAATGCTCATGGCGCGGGAAAAAATATGCCCTCATCTTCCAGGGAAAGGGCCTTTCCGCCCTTATCCCCGTGGCGCTTGACTGCCCCGCAGGCGGATATACCCTGAAGATCACCGTGACCGCGCCTGGCAGCGGGACTCCCGCCACGCTCACTAGGGTAATCAGAACGTCGGCCCAGACTTACGGCGTGCAGTACCTCAGGCTCCCCGAGTCGCAGCTCTCGAAATACGAGGATCCCCAGGCGGAAAAGGACAACGCCGAGATTCACAGGGCCCTCTCCTATAACACGCCGGGCATCACGTGGGAGAGAAGCTTCATCGTGCCCACCCGGGGCTATGTCTCAACACTCTTCGGCCTCAAGCGCTTCTACAACGATGACAAGGAGCCCGAGTTTCACCGGGGGCAGGACATCGCCGCCTCGTGGGGAGAGCCGGTAAAGGCTTCACAGAAAGGCATCGTGAGGTTCGCGAAGAAGAACCTCGTGCTTCACGGCACGGCCGTCGTCATTGACCACGGGAAGGGGATCGGGACTCTTTACATCCACATGGCATCGATGAAGGTAAGGGCCGGCGATTCCGTGGAGCAGGGGCAGGTCATAGGCACTGTGGGCGCCACCGGTGTTGCCACGGGGCCCCACCTCCATTTTGCCGCCTACGCCCACGACGAGCCCATCAGCCCCGCCCTTCTCTACAAGCTCCCGGCCGACTTCCTGGGCAGATGAAGGTACTGCTCATTTACCCGCGCTTTGGATACCCTTCAAAGGCTGCCCTCACGGCGCCGCTGGGGATACTTTATATCGCCGCCGTCCTGAGAAGAGAAGGCCATGAAGTCTCCTTTCTCGACCTCACTTTCAAAGAAACGCTCCCCGGCCTGGAAGGGCACCTCCAGGGCATTGATTTCGTGGGGGTTTCTGTCTCTTCAGCAATGGCGGGGCGGGCCGTCGAGGTGGCGCAGGCCATAAGGCGCTTAAGCCCCTCCCTTCCCCTCATCGCCGGCGGGCCCCATGCCACCGTGAAGCCGGAGCACCTCCTGAAGGCAGGCTTCGATGCCGCGGTGATCGGCGAAGGAGAAGAGACCATAGTCGATCTCCTGAAAGCCTTCCTGGGGGAAAAGCCCCTTGACACGGTGCAAGGCATCGCCTTCATGAAGGAAGGGAAGCTCACCGTCACTGAGCCACGACCTTTTATTGGCGACCTGGACTCTATCCTTGAGCCGGCGAGGGACCTCGTGGACTGGCAGGCATACTACGGCAAGAGCACCGCCTTTGACGGGATGATCGCGAGCCGCGGCTGCCCCCACCGCTGTATATTCTGCAAGCCCATGCAGGACAGGCTCTTCGGCAGGAGGGTGCGGTACCGCTCGCCCGGGGCCATCCTGGACGAGATGGCGGGGTACCGGGAGCTATGGAAAGCCCATAGCCCCCTGGCGCTGCAGGGCATCCCTTTCCTGGTCATGTTTCTTGATGACATGTTTCTCTCAAGCCCCTCGTGGGTTGACGGCTTTATGACCGAAGTGGAGCGCCGGGGCGAGCGCTTCTGGTGGGGATGCCAGGCCCGTGTCGATGCCGTCGATGAAGAGCGGTTCCGCCGCATGAAGGAGGCCGGGTGCCTCATGGTGGCCTTCGGTGTCGAAAGCGGCTCCCCTTCAGTGCTTGAGTTCCTCAAAAAGGGCATCACTGTCGATGAAACGCGCCGTGCCTTTGAAATCTGCCGCCGCCTGGGGATCAATACCCATGCGTACGTGATTATCGGCTCGCCCGAGGAGACAAGGGATGACCTCAAGGCCACGGTGAGCCTCATAAAGGAAATCCAGCCTACGACATGCTACGTGGCCCGGGCCACGCCCATCCCCGGCTCATACCTTCATGAATACGCCGAGGAGCGGGGCATCATCAACAGGGGCTGCCGCGACGAGCACTATGATTATTATTACACCAGGCTCCCCATGAAGCTCACGCACCTTGGGGAAAAAGACCTCGATGAGTGCGAGAGGGCTCTCAACGCTCTTTTCCCCTCGCCAGTGGAACTGCGCAGGCAGTGACAATCGAGAACTTTTTTCCTGCAGAAAGGAAAGGGCCTCCCGGGAGGTGGAATTATTTTAAGGTAATCGCCGCTCTAAAAATAAACAGCGAGGTGATGCTCCATGGCAGTAAAGAGTATTGGTGTCTCTGTACCGCGGAACGATGCCTATGAGAAGGTGACAGGCAGGGCCCTCTACGTTGCCGACCTGAAAATCCAGGGGATGCTCCATGCAAAAGTCCTGAGGCCCGAGTATGCCCACGCCCTCATCAAGGCCATCGATACCTCCGAGGCAGAAAAGATGCCGGGGGTCAAAAAGGTCGTGACGGGCCAGGGCTGCAGCATCCATTTCGGCGCGTGCTACAAGGATCAGCAGCCCCTCGCCGTTGAGAAGGTCCGCCATGCCGGCGACGCCGTGGCAGTAGTCGTCGCAGATACTGAGCGCCATGCCGAGGAGGCCCTCAAAGCCATCAAGGTCACTTACGAGCCCCTCCCCCACGCCACGGACCCTCTTGAAGCGATAAAAGAGGGCGCCGCTCTTGTCCATGAAAAGAACGGTGAATACAAGGTGGTCCCCGGGTTTTTTCCCAAAAAGGGCACCAATATCTTCCACCACTACAAACTGAGGGAGGGAGACACTGTAAAAGCCTTCAGCGAGTGCGACGCCGTCGTCGAGGGCGACTTCACCTATCCTCTCAACGCCCACTCCCAGATGGAGCCCCACGGCTGCATCGCCTGCTGGGACTCCGCTGACAGCGTGAGGATATGGGCAAGCTCCCAGGCCCCCTTCATCATAAGGGAGATGGTAGCCGACATGTTCCATATTCCCTTCGCCAACATCAAGGTCCACGTGGGATTCCTCGGCGGCGCCTTCGGCGGCAAGTCCGACGTCTCAATAGAGCCCATGGTGGCCTATGTGGCGCGCTTCGTGCCGGGAGTGCCGGTGAGGCTCGTGCTGAGCCGCAAGGAGGAGTTCACAAGCGGCTTCGTAGGAAGGGGGCTCCGGGGAAAGATAAAGCTGGGAGCCAAAAAGGACGGCACCCTCCATGCCATCGAAGCATCCCTCTACTTCGCCGACGGCGCCTATGCAGACGGCGCCTGCAACGTGGTGCAGGCAGCCGGGTATGTGGCGACGGGCCCCTACGTGATACCGAACTGCGCGATAAACGCCATAGGCGTCTATACCAATACCCCATCGGTGGGGGCATTCCGGGGCTACGGCCACCCCGAAGCCCATTTTATGGCCGAACGCGCAATGGACATGCTCGCAAGGAAGCTCTCCATGACGCCTGAAGCATTGAGAAGGAAGAACTTCCTCTGCGACGGGAAGAGAAACGCCCTGGGGCAGCTCATCACCAAGGGGCACGGCGACATCCACAAGTGCCTTGATGGCGTGGAAGGCGTTTTCAAAGAGACGAAAAAGCCCGCCCATGACGATGAGTTTCTTTACGGAAGGGGCATCGCCGCCTTCATGAAAACCCCGATGATGACGACGAACGCCTGCTCGGGAGCCATCGTGAAGTTCTGCGAGGACGGCACGGTGAATATCAGCGTGAGCGGCGTCGAGATGGGGCAGGGATCCCAGACGGTGCTCGCGCAGATCGCCGCCGAGACTCTCAAGATCCCCTATGAGAACGTCAGGATGTCCAAGACCATCGACACCCAGTTCTCCCCCCACGAGTGGCAGACCGTGGCCTCCATCTCCACTTACAGGGTGGGAAATGCCATCATCAAGGCATGCAATGAAGTCATCGGCAAGATAATGAAGGCCGCCTCGCAGGTCCTGCAGCTCTCGGAAGAGGACCTTGTCTACGAGGGGGAGTTCATCCGCTCCAGGGTGAACGTGAACGCCGAAGTGGCTCTCCCGGTCAAAAAGCTCCTCCTCTCTTACGTGGCTCCCGACGGCAAAGCCATAGGCGAGCCCATCATGGGCACGGGCTCCCACATCCTGAGGGGCATGACGTTCCCCGACAGCGAGACGGGAAGGGGAAGCTGCGCCGGCCAGTGGACCTTCGGCTGCCAGGGCGCCGAGGTGAAGGTGAGCAGGAAGACGGGCAAGGTCACTGTCACGAACCTGGTGACTTCCATCGACGTGGGGAAGGCCCTCAACCCCGAGCTTGCCCGGGCCCAGATGCTCGGCGGCATGATGATGGGCTACGGCGCCGCCCTCTCCGAGGAGATAGTCTTTGACGAGAAGGGGAAGATTAAAAACCCCAACTTCAATACCTACAAGATCCCCACCATGGCGGACATGCCCGAGAAATACTCGGTGGTCTTCGTCGAGACCCCCCAGGAGGACGGCCCCTTCGGCGCCCGCTGCATCGCCGAGCACCCCGCCATCGCCATCCCCCCTGCACTGGTGAACGCCCTTTATGATGCTCTCGGCGTGGACTTCCACGCCATTCCCGTCACGCCCAAGACCATACTTGCCGCACTGGAAGGGAGGAACTGACATGGACGAATCAAAAGTCACCATTACCGTAAACGGAACAGCCCGCAGCTTTCTCGTGGACAAAGCCACGACGCTCCTTGAAATACTCAGGGACCATCTCAACCTCACCGGCGCCAAGGAAGGGTGCGGCTATGGAAAGTGCGGCACCTGCACCGTCGTGATGAACGGCGAGGCCGTGCGGAGCTGCATCGTCAAGGCGGTGAAAGCTGACGGCGCCTCTGTCACCACCATCGAAGGCGTCACCGACGGTTATACCCTCCACCCCATCCAGGAGGCCCTTATAGAGGCCGGCGCCATACAGTGCGGCTTCTGCACGCCCGGCATCGTCATGACCCTCCATGCGCTTCTTGCCAAGAATCCCGATATCCCTGACGGAGAGCTGAAGCAGGCCCTGAACGGGCACCTCTGCCGCTGCACCGGCTACGAGAGCATCCTGAAGGCCGGTTTCCTCGCAAGGGAAAAGATGCAAAAACACGCACCCGTCAAGGCATGAATCAATGGAACAGTCGCAGCACATGGCGCCCATAGGCGTGGGGATGATACAGCAGTGGCTCAGGAGCCTCGAGCCTGAGCCGCTGCTTGAAACAGTGAAAGCAGAGGGCGCCGACTTCATCGAGATGTACCTCACCCATAAGGAGTGGGAAAGGCGCCTGTCCTGGCTTCGCCTCGCAAAGTCCCTGAGCCTGGGCTATACCTTTCACGGTCCTTATCACGGAGAATACGAGCTTTCCCGCTTCGAGGACCGCGAAGACAATGGGGTGAGAAAAGCCTTTCTGGCACTGCTGGAGCAGGCGGCCGCCGAGACATGGGATAATGGCATCACAAGCCGCATCAATATCCACGGAGCCTCTTCGTCAGAGTTCACCAGGGGGCACCTCTTCGGCATCACCCTCTCCTTCCTCACCTGGCTTGCCAGGGAGCGGGAGAGGCGGCGGTGGCCCTTTGATTTCGTCGTGGAGCTGCTGCCCCATGACACCGACAAGGAAAAGACGGGAGACTGCGTGGAGGACCTGGTGGCACTGAGGCGCGAGCTGGGCGACACCATCGCGGGCTTCTGCTGGGACATGGGCCACTACAGGAGAAATGAGCTCCTGGGCTTTGACAGCTCCCTCGAGAGCTCCTTCATTGAAAAGGTGCGCCATGTCCATGTCCATGACATCAAGGATATCAAAGAGGATTTCGACCACTGCCCCCTTGACTTCGGCACGGTCCCCTATGAGAGCTACCTCGGGATGCTCAGGGGAAACCCGCTGCGCATCGTCCTTGAGCTCAACTACAGCCACACCCTCACGTGCGGCGACCCCGTCAAGGGGCTCACCGGGAGCCTTGGAAAAATCAGGGCCGCAAGGGACTCCCTGGGGCTCATGGAAATCTGAGCCCTCAGCTTTTTCCGAGCCCCTCGATGCAGTGCTTCAGGCGCTCCCTCACCTCGGAAGCCACCTCGCCCAGGGCTTTGTTCTGGACCGCTGCCATGGAGGCATAGGGATCGATGGCCGACACCTCGACATCGCCCTGCCCATGGTCCTGGACAATCACGTTGCAGGGCAGCAGGAGGCCTATCTTGTCCTCAGTCATGAGGGCCTTGTGGGCAAAGGGAGGATTGCACATCCCCAGGATCCGGTAATTCCTGAAGGTCACGCCGAGCTTCTTCTCCATGGTCTCCTTCACGTTGATGTCGGTGAGGACGCCGAAGCCCTCGGCCTTGAAGGCTTCGATGACCTTCGCGACCGCCTCGTCAAAAGGTACAGAGAGTTTTGTGGTGAAATAGTAACTCATTGCTCCTCCTTTATATCGTGCCGGTATTTGCGGCGCAGCGGAAGCCCTTGAGGATGTCGCGGTGTGACGGCGCGTTTTCCCACCTCTTGGCGCACCGGGAATCTTCAAGCCTCTCGGCAAAGGAGCTCCCCCTGATCACCTTCAGATAGCCCGTGGAATAGGGACCATGGTAGGGGTAAGGCCGGTACCAGTCATTGGTCCACTGCCGGACATTCCCGGCCATATCGCAGATGCCGTAGGGGCTCATCCCTTTTTCATAGCGGAATATGCTTGTCGTGCCCCCGCATTCTTCCTCCCGGCAGTTGGCCATCTTTTCGCATCTGTCGTCTCCCCATGGCCATATCCGCCCGTCATCGCTCCTTGCGGCCTTTTCCCACTCAGCCTCGGTGGGAAGGCGCTTCCCCGCCCAGGCGGCATACTCCTCGGCATCGAACCAGCTCACCAGGACCACGGGGTGATCGGCGGTCTCCGAGGAATAATAGGTCTGCCAGCACTCTATGTCACCGCGGAGCTCCGAGGTGGTCTTGTAGGCCGTTTCCTCGACAAAGAGGGCAAACTGCCTGTTGGTGACCGGGTATCTGTCGATATAGAAATCGGCAATGCTCACGATATGGGCCGGCAGCTCGTCCCGTGAAGCCGTTGTAGCGTACCGGTCGTCAATATGGGTGCCCATGAGAAAATCCCCTGCGGGAACAAGGACCATCTCCACCTTGTCCCTTCCCCTCACGGTCTCCGGGTGCCGCGAGGAGCGCTTCCTGGGAGAGCCTGCCGACGGCCCCCTGATGAGCTTCTCAATAGGGGTGAACCAGATGCTCTCCTGAGTCCCCCCCTCGGGAGCAGCCGGTATCCTGGTGTCTCGAGAGGGAGTCGCCACATTATCTTTGAGTACGAAAATTCTTTTCCCCTCGGGCTTCTCGTCAGGAAAATCCAGCGGGCGCGAAGAAGGCCCCTTGATGACGCGCCCTTTCATCGTGGGAGGTGGCGCTTTTTTATCGGTGGCCCGTGCTTTCTCGCTTGAGCCTTCATCACCTTGAGCCGGCTCTTCAAGAGTGCCTTCAATGGCCTTTTTCATCTCGGCGGCGCCGGCGAATCGGCCTTCAGGCATCAGGGAGAGGGCTTTCTCAAGCACCTTTTCAAGCCCGGGCGACGCATCAGGGCACACCGTCCTGAGGGGAGGAAAATCAAGGGGCTTGAGCTCCTTCCCGGCAATGAGCTGATACATGGTGGCCCCGAGGGCATAGAGGTCAGATCGGGGCTCGGGATAGCCCCTGTACTGCTCAAGGGGCGCATAGCCCTCGGTGCCTATGGCAGTCTTCTTATACGATGAGTAAGCAATGGCTTTGGCAATGCCGAAATCTATCAGGTACACCTTGGTCCTGTCAGGGCTTATCATGAGGTTGGAAGGCTTGATGTCCCTGTTGAGAACGGGGGGAGTGCGGCCATGGAGGTATTCAAGGACGGTGAGAACCTCTTTCCCCAGGAACCGGACAAAGGGCTCGGGAAGGCCCGGCTTCCCCTCGCCCTTCAGGATGGAATCCAGGTCTTCACCCTCGATGTAATCGAGAATCATGTAGTAATGGCCACCCTCGATAAAGTAGTTGGTCACCTTGGGAATCTGGGGATGGGAGATCCTCGAGAGGATCTTCACCTCGTTCTCAAAGCGCTCCACGGCTTTTTTGCGCTCGTCGGGCGTCGGTGAGAAGTCTATCATCTCCTTGAGGGCGCATCTGGTGTCAAGACGCTTGTCCACCACGAGGTACACTGCCCCCATCCCCCCACTCTTGAGGAGGCGCTGCACCTCATACCTGCCATGGTCAAGCAGCGACCCCGCCGGGAGGTTCGCCTCCCGCATGAGAATGCCGCATTCCGCGCAGTACTTGGACATCTCGAGGTTTTCGCTGCCGCAGTGGGAACAGTTCATAGACGCTCCAGCAAAGAGGAATGGAATGAATTTCTCTCGTGCCCGCGCCTTATCCTGCCTTCCGTTCCAGCGAAAAGAGGCAATCAGGCAGATCTTCGAGAATACTCAGGGAAATCAGAGAGGGGGCCTCTGCCGCCCCGGAGACACAGAGGAAAATGAGCCGAAAGAATATCATACTAATCTCGGCGCTGGTGCTGGTGTTCTTCGCAAGCACCTTCCCGCGCCAGTATTATTACTGGATCTCCGACCACATCAGGATGTACCCCGGCGACATATGGTACGTCTATGACTATTACGTAGCCAAAGGATTTAACTTCCCCGTGGAATACCCGAGCCTCATGAGGGCTTATGTGCAACTCATGAACACGGTGACCACCAAGAGCTATATCATGTACCTCTGGGTCACGGTCTATTTTCTTGCCGCCTTTGCAACGGCCACTACCCTGATACTCTCCAAGGTTGAGGATGAGCAGAACGGCAAGGACGCCCCTTCAGGGCTCCTGAAATACTGGATCCTTGCCCCTTCGTTCATCATCTGCTCCACCACCAACTATGATCACGTCGCGGTCTTCACCCTCATTGCAGGCCTCTACCTGGCCTGGAAAGGGCGCAGGGTCCTTGCGGGGGCCCTCCTCGGAGTAGGGGTGGCTTTCAAGGTGTTCCCCTTCTACTTTCTGCCCCTGGTGCTTGCCCTGGAGAAAGACTGGAAGGAGCACCTGAAGATAATAGGGGCCTGCGGCGCCGCGTGGCTCTTCCTGAACCTGCCTTACATGCTCTGCGATTCCAACGGGTTTGCCGGGTGGTTCTACCCTTACCAGTGGCAGGCGTCCTGCAATTATGCGAAGGGGCCCAGTGACGGAGCCATATGGTGGCCCCTATACCGGCTCCTCGGGAGCTTCTCGGGAAGGTTCAGCCTCCTGCTCACTCTGATAGGAATCACCGTAATCGCCTCATACGCCCAGCTGCGCCGGGACCTCCAGCAGAACTTCTGGCAGTGGGGGCTGGGCTTCGCCCTTGTCTTCATCCTCTGCGACAAGATTTACTCGCCGCAGTATCATCTTTATCTTCTCCCCTTCCTCGCCCTGTCGCGCAGGAAGGTGAACGACGCGGTATTTTACCTGCTGGAGCTCCCCAACGCCCTCGTGCTCGTCTTCCTTTTCTATATAAGGACCCACCCCGTGCTTCTTCAGTCCATGGCCGTGGTGAAATATGCCATGCTTCTTTTCCTGCTCGTGCAGTTCTACAGGAATGTGATGAAGGCCCCCCAGCCGCCGGAAGAGCCCACCCCTTCAACGGAGGACGGGAGCTCATCCCCTGAGAGTGCTGCTACCTCTATTGAAGACGGGATTTCATCCCCTGAGAGCGCTGCCAAATCTATGAAAGACGGGAGTGCACCGGCCGAGAGGGTGAGCACAACCCCGGAGAAGGCACCCCATCAGGAGGGACAAGAACCCGCTTCCGGGTGTCCCGGGGGCGGAACCGCTGAGCATGAAAGCCCCCGCTCCGGCTGCTGACGGCATAACGGCTGCCCTTGTTACGACAACGTCCAGGCGGGGTCAGCAGCTGATCATTTGACGGGGGCGGGCTTTGCTGACATCAGCGCCGTGGTCACATGGTATCCCTCTATGAATACAGGCAGCTATGATCAAGAGATTAAATCTTTTCCGCTCAAAAAAACACTCCGCCCGGCGGCAGACCGATCTGCCCCCCGGAAAAGGGGCATGATCCTTCGCTGACGGTCACGCAATGGGCTTCAGGGTCATTTTTGACCTCTTCACCCTTTCCGGGCCATTGGGAGGGCATCCAGCGGCGGCCTTTTATCTCAGTAGTGATAGGCTTTTTAAGGGGTGCTCTATTTGATATTTCTTCACGGTTATGATATCATATAATCATGGATACACATGAGACCCATACAATCTCAGATCTATTCCTTCCAGATGAGGAGGAGCTTCTCCATCTCGGTGATCCAATGTCTTCTCAGAACTACGATGACATGCTGCTCCTCCCGGAGCCTTATGAGATCCCCGCAGGGACCTCATGCAGGCCCGGGCACCTGGTCAAGATCACAAGAGGTGGCCTCATCCCCGAAGCCGAAAAGCTCACGGAGGATATCACCTTCGGATCCATCGACAGAGACGAGCGTGCAGCGCACATTGATTTTCTGCTCTGCGAGGCAGTCCGCGGCCGCATGGCACTTGATCTTGTGCTTGGCGGCCTTCTCGTTACTCTCAAATCGAAAGGAGTTGATCAGTTAGGATACCGCTCCATGGGGACCTTCGCCACGGAGCATCTCTCTTTCTCGGGGCGCACCGCGTCGGAGCTGATGCACAACTTCGAGCTTCTCAGGGCGCTCCCCCTCACGCGGGAGGCCTATCTTGAGGGCAGGATCGCAAAGAGCGCCCTCAGGCATCTCTCGAGAGTCATCACGCCTGAGAATGAGTCCTGGTGGCTCGCCATTGCGCGGGAGCGCTCCCTGTGCGGCCTCGAGAGGGAAGTGAAAAGGGCTCTCGCCGAAGGGAAGGCCGGATCGGCGACCCCTTCCGGCGATGGTCCCGAAGCCGGGTCCGAAGGCACAATGATGTATTTCAGCGTACCGCCCTCACTTGCCCTCACCTGGGACTTCGCCCTCTCCCTCTTCCGGGACAAAGAGCACTATGACGGGCCTGTCTCAGGATTTGTCGAGGCTCTCCTTGCGAATTTCCTTGCCTCAGGGGAAGCCGCCCCGGAGCTTCCGGCCCTTGATGCCAAGGGAAATCGCCCCCTCTTCTCACGGGTGCCCCTCATGAAGAGAAGGATAGGAAACCGGCGCATCAGCGATCCCGACGAACTAAACGGGCAGGGCGGTGAAGGGCATGAATGCCCCGGGTGCGATCCGTGGGCATCACCCTGGAGCATCTTCTTTCCCTCATGGCTGGAAGAGTGCCGGCCAGAAAAAGATGCCGGCGCGGTCTCCGCCAGGGCGGTTGCGGGGAGGCTCCGGAGGGCCGCCTCTATCCGCCAGAGGCTCGACGTAGCCGCGGGGATGCTTCTCCGGGCGATGGACGAGAGGCAGCTCCACCACCTTCTCGGCTATGAGTTCATCGAGGACTACGCAGGGGAGCGCTGCGGCTTCTCGATGGCCCAGACCCGCCAGCTCATAAGGCTCGCCCAGGGCTTCCGCCGCCACTCCCTCACCGAGGACGCCTTCAGGAAGGGCGTCATCACCAGGGAGCAGGCGCGCCTCATTCTTCCCGTGGTGAACTCCAGAAATGAGATGCAGTGGATTGCCTATGCCGCGAGCGTGCCCACCGTTGACCTGCGGGAAGAGACTCAGCGCTGTGCGAGGATTGTGGAATATGACTGCCTTGTCCCTCACAATTATACTCTTCTTCCCGGCTTCCGCTATGTCACCGACGAGAGATTCCACGGGCTCCCTTCGGAGGTGCAGGACATCATAAGGACAGGAGCCTGGTACA
>JAVHLM010000057.1 GCA_031082125.1 Candidatus Eremiobacterota bacterium | reverse complement strand
TTGTGTCCACAATCTCCCACAGGCATTTTCATTGCGAGTTATGCAGGGCTCTCCTTCCCACAAATTGAAATTTTAAGGGTAATCTGATATAATGTATATACAAAAAGTAAATACAATAACCTGCGGAGGTGAGTGGTGAATCTCCGGCTGACAATAAACAGCTTCGAATGGGATGAAGGCAACACAGGAAAAAACCTTAAGCACAATGTGGCCGATGAAGAAGCTGAACAGGTTTTCCTTGATCCATATGTGAGGATGAAGCGGTCGAGAAGCGGAAGATATGCCCTTTTTGGAAGGACAGAGGAAGGAAGATATTTGTTTGTCGTCTTTCACTATAAGGGCAGGCTTCCAGATTATGATATAGTGAGAGTCATAAGCGCCCGTGGGATGACTGCGGCTGAGAAAAAATTCTATGGAGAGAAAGGAGGGCATCAGCTTGAAAAAGGCATCCGATGAGGAACCGATAATGTGCTCTGGATGCGAGCTCTGCAGGGATGGAAAGATACCTGAATTCAGGGATGAGGAAGAAATGGCATCTTTCTGGCGACACCACAGCCCTTTGGATTTTCCCGGGGAGTTCGAGGATATTGAGGTGAAGGTCCGCGACCTGAGGCAGAAGAAGGTGCCAGTCTCCATAAGGCTCGATCCCTCGCTCAAAGAAGGCGTGAAAAAAATGGCCCGGTTAAAGAAGGTGAAATATCAGGCACTTATGCAAGAATGGATAAGAGAAAGGCTCAAAGAGGAAGAAGAGGGCCTCATCAAGCGTACGATAAAGAAGAAGGCGATATAAGGCAGGTCTTTGAAGCTGCACTGCGTGTGAAATGATTATCCTCTGTGTGACAGTGAACTTGCTGGCTGCACCCTGAAAACTTATAGCTGAGCATATAGTAGGTGTGTATGGGGGAGAATGAGCATCTCAATAATTCATCGCTCAATCCAAAGGCTAGAGCTTCTGCAAAAACTGATGAAGTAACAGGCCTCTATAATCCTCGACACTTCATTGAGCGCCTCGCCGAGTCATGTGAAAAGTATGAAACAGCACAGAAGCCTTTCTCCCTTCTGCTGATTAATATGGACCATTTTAAAGAGTACAACGACACCCTGGGTTATGCTGAAGGAGATAAACTTCTGAGAGAGAGCGTGATGCTTATCAATAGTTATTGCCGGGAAAGCGATCTTGTGTGCCGTTATGGTGCCGACGAGTTCGCCGTGATTCTTTATAATTGGAACAAAAACAATGCGGCAAGGCATGCCGGGAGGCTCAGGGAGGCTTTTTACTTCAGGTTTCGCATCTACAAGGTAAAGATTACCGCAAGTATCGGCATGGCATCATTTCCCGAAGATGCCCTTACGAAAGAAGACCTCCTCTCGGCTGCCGAGATGGCGCTTGCTAAGTCAAAGAAGAGCGGCGGAGACGAGTTCAACTGCGCTCCTTCGCGGCGGGATGATCCTCCCCCGATGGATAGCCATCCCCGGAAGGATCCTCCTCCCGATGACCCCTACCCATCGAACGTTCCTCCCTCTCGGTGTCCCCCGGCCCTCTCCTCCGGAAATGCCAGGGAGATTCCTCGGGATTCCGGCACTCAGCAGAGTGATGACCCAGAAAAATAGGAGCTGACTATTTGACGAAAGAGAAAAAAATACACAACCAAGATGGCAGAGAAATCGTCAGGCATTATCCGCGAGGATGGTGCAAAAAGTAGATTTTTAAGGAGCACTGCATGGACTGGAGCTCAGCTCCGACAAGAAAATTCTTTGAGCATTTTACAGTGCCGATTATGCTGATTATTACTCTATTGACGATTCCATGGATCTTGAAATTGGCTTCGGAGGATAATAAGACCAAGGCAATCATACAGATGAGAGAAATCTCCGAGGCTCTTGAGCTTTACAAGAAGGATAACGGGCAGTATCCCACAACGGAACAGGGCCTCATGGCGTTGGTTGAGAGGCCGGTTTTGAAACCGCTGCCCAAGAGCTGGAAGCCTCATCTGGATATGATTCCGAAGGATCCATGGGGGAATGAGTATGAATACCGCTATTCAGGCTCTGATTCACGATACAGTCTTTTATCGCCTGGAAAAGATCGGAAAAGGAGCAAAGATGATATAATCTCCGGTGAGGAAGAGAAAAATAAGAATGGAAGGCCGTCCCCGTGAGATTTCAACTCCATCAGAATGCTGTGGGACTGGCTAAAAAGAATGAAAGGGAAGCGGTTTCTAGAGCCGCATTCAAAAATGATATAAGTGCTACTCATGAGAGGGCAGAAGGACATTATGGATAAAAGAGAAGCAAATCGTTTGATGATATCCTTCAATTCGCCTGTGGATCGTGATCGGATTATAGGTGAATTGCCGAAGCTATTACAGATTCTCACTGAATCAGAGGTATCATTGGATATAGTATATAATGAAAATCACGAACTGGAAAGCTATAAGCTGGAATCACCTTACTGCATTGAACCCAATGAAAAACCAAAACCTCTCATTGAATTAATCAAGAGCTTCATTCTGATGGAAATGTGGGGCACTGCAGTGAGCTCATCGGTAATGCTCAAGTTTCTCTTTTTCGAATTGGTGACAGCTCTTGAGGGATTTTCGGGCAGATCTGAGGAAGATGTTTATATAGACATTGGTCACATTGTTCAGAAAAGGCTCGAATCGATACGACGATTCAAAGAAGGGAAACCATAAATCAAAGAGATTACAATTTTTCTCTCATACCTATCGCTTCATTTGATCCATAGACAATGGCTGACGGTGCTGGTATAATGAATGATAGATACTATTGTACAAAGAACCATCCCCAGTAATGCTTTCCCTGAAAATAATCGCTGCAATATATAGTGATCTGGCTGAATCATAGAAGGAGCATCATTGACCTCTATGAAAGATATCACAGACCTAAGAAAATCCTATGCGGTATTAATTACATTATCCTTGTTTCTTATATTCTTACTATACTTCTTTATGAGATTTGGTATTTATGTCCCAGATCAAGCATTTGTGACAAAGAAAGACGTGTCATATGAAATTATTCTGACGGAAAGAAATAGCTGTGAGGCCTATTTTCTTGATTTCAAAAAAAATGGTAAATTGAATATAGAGAAAGTGACGATGCAATTTCATTATTAGTCATTTTTCCTTCAGGAAATGAAAACAGATTTTATTAAGGATATGATGCTTGAAGTGTCTCCTGATTGGAGAATTGTTGAGCCGAGGGGCATTGAATATCTCGCTGTCTTTGAAGATATCAATACATTGAAAATTTCATCGACAGATTTTGAAAATCCAAAAATATTGGTAGAGAGAAGAGCAACACCTGACTGCCCATACGAATTCGACAGCGAAAGCGGTACCTTATATTTTGCCGGTTTTTCAGAGCGTGATTCCGCAGAAATAGATGAGCGCCTGGTTAATACTTCCCGATTCAACAGAAAGGCGATTACCGAGCTTCTTAAGCAGGAATCGTACATTTACTCAATATCCCTTTCAAGTCTCGAAATAGCAGAGATAGCAAAAGCTCCGGAAGGATATGCATTCAACTGGCTTCTTAAGCTGTCGCCGGACAACAGAAAATTATACTCATATCTGTTGTCGCTGAAAAAAATGGATTATTTATTTGCATCTATTGATATCCAATCAGGGATGTTCACCACAAATTCTTTTGAAGCAAATGTTTTTCATCCTCGAGACATTTGCTTCAGCCCTGAAATAGTCCTCATCGATTCAGGTGATATGGGGCTTGCTGCTTTTGATTTTGATGGAAGAATAGTAAGTAGTCTTTCTGAAGTGCAGGTTTGTTTTAGTGCCAGTTTGCATCATGATCGAAAAGAAGTGGTTTTTGATACATTAGCAAGCGGAAAAAGAAAAATAGGCATCTGGGACATGTATTCCGGTTCTGTAGAGTTTATGCCATTCGTCGGAGTTTATCCTGTCTGGTCCCCCGATGGATCGTGCATCTGGTTTCGTGAAAATGATGCGAGTCTGTGTAAGATGGATATTAAATCCAGAAAAGTTGAGAAAATAATATCGTTTAAGGACAGTGAAAATCAAAACTGGAATTATTCCGGCAAGGTGATCTTCAGCCCGAATCATAGATATGTTTTTTCCACTTTATCAAGAACAGAATCGATGGAACAAGAAGAGAAGATGAGCCCGAAGAGAGCAATGCACCATAATTACACTCATTTGCTTTGCATACTTGATACTGAGCTGAAACTGGCTTGGGCAGTGCCAGGCTATTCTTATAACTTTGCATGGGTTCAAAAGGGGGCTTGGTGGTAAGGATTTATAGGCCCTGAAGTGATTATCTCTGAGATATATTTTGAAGTTCTTTAGCATATTATGGAAAAATCTATCAGATTTTCAATACTAATCATAGGCGTGCTCCTACTTCTGTTGTTTTCTCTAATTGCTATAATAAGTTCTCACAATAGTGCTTATGAGCCTTTCAAGCCCGTCAAGGTCGGCATGTCTGAAGAAGAAGTAATCCGCCACCTGGGGCAGCCCGATGAGATCGCCACCCGTGATGCCCCAAAAAGCATTGCTTCCTTCGACCCTACAAACCATCCCCGGAAGACCATCGAGAACAAGGTCCTGATGTACAACAGGGATGGATACTATGCCTATATTTATCTGAATTCTCAGAATATAGTTGAGGATATCATACTTGGCGGGCCTTGATTGAATTGACAGGTGTTACCAAAAATGGTAACATAAGGGTGTGAGCTATGTACAGGGTTTTTATCTGCCATCTCAGCAGGAAATGGGTGGCGTGCTGGCGCAGCGAAAAGAATATTCTGCGGATCGAGGTGTACTATGTTGGCTCGCGTGAAGGTACCCCCTACTGATATCCGTATCACCGGCGAAGGGGCTGAGACAGTGCTCAGGGACCTTCGCCGCCTTTATGATGACAACCTTGTGGTTGAAGAAGACGAAGAGTATGTGGATGTTGAAGAAACCCAATGGTATAAGAAGATGCGGGCAGATATGACTCCGGGCAAGGCGCTCCGCCTTTATCGTCAGGGCTCCGGCCTGAGCCTGGCGGATCTCTCGGAAAAATCGGGGGTTCCGAAGGGCCATCTGTCCCAGATGGAAAACGGGAAGCGCCCCATCGGCAGGAATATGGCATGCAGGCTCTCCAAAGTTCTGGGATGTGACTACCGCAGCCTGCTCTGAGAGCCTTGACTGATATGGAAGAATGGTACCGGAGGAAGCAAAGAATTAATACATTCTGTGAGACTTATTGGGCAAATTATGATAAACAAGGCTGCGCATTCAGGAGGCAGCCGTCTTTCAGCAGGTACCTCGCAGGGACGGGCTTATGCTGAGCGCAGGTGATATCATACAGGGCAGGTACAAGATGGTGAAGCCCCTCGGTGAGGGCTCCTCGGGTGTCGTGTATCTTGTTGAGGACACCGGGGCGGGAGGCTCCCTTCTTGCTCTGAAGGAGCTTGACCTGACGGGGAGCAGCCCCGACGAGAAAAGGGAGTATTCCGAGCTGTTCGGGCGGGAGATTTCCATGCTCAAGTCCATGAGGCATCGGGGCATGCCGCGCTTCATTGACTCCTTTTTGCAGGGAGACTCGCAGTTTCTCGTGATGGAGTATATCGAGGGCGAGACCCTGGACGAGATCGTGGAGAAGAACGGCCGCCCCTTCACGCCGGAGGAGCTTATCCCGATGGCCTGGCAGCTCTCGTCGATCATTGAGTACCTCCATACCCGGAAGCCCTATCCGGTGATATACCGGGATCTCAAGCCCTCGAACATCATGCGGACCGCCAGGGGCACCCTCAAGCTCATCGATTTCGGCATCGCGCGCCACTATAACCCTAAAAAGCTGAGAGACACCCATTTCATGGGGACTCCGGGCTTTTCCCCTCCCGAGCAGTACGGCATCGGGCAGTCCGACATGCGAACGGACATGTTCTCCTTCGGGGCGACCCTCTATTATCTGCTCACCGGCGAGGACCTGACGGCTTTCAATTTCAAGTTTCCCCCCTTGAAGGAGCGGGTGAGCGGCGTGCCCCCGGAGCTTGAGAGGATCATCATGCGCTGCCTTTCTCCCAACCCCGGGGAGCGCTACCAGACCACCTCGCTTCTGAAGCTTGACACGATGATCCTCTACTACAGGCGGTCGGGCCCCCTCGCCTCTTTCAGGGAGATGCTCAAGAGATGGCCGCAGTACCGCAGATGGCCCGGGTGGAGCTATCTTGCATTCTATGGAAGTATCCTTGCCTTCATGAATCTGCTCTCTTCGGAGCCCGTCCATTCCATTGAAAACTGCGCGGCATTGCTGATTGTGCTGGCGCTCCTGGCTTTCCTGGCGATGCTCTCATGCACCGCTCACTTGAAAAAGAGGGAAAAGAAGCTTGCCCTGTGCGACGGAGTCGCGCTCTACCTCACCATTGTCGCATTATTGCCGGTGCTTGCAAATGGCCAGTGGCTGCTCGCCGAGCGCATGTATTCCAAAGGAGCTTACGGGGGGCCTGCGAATGAGACTCCGGCAGTGTACAGCAAGGATGTGCCTGTGAACGGGAAAAGGCCCGTGACCCCCATCTATAATTACAACTGGGGAGAGAAGGGAATCCAGGTGACGAAGCTTGAGGGCTCTCAGGAGGCTTCGTTCTCTTTCGCACCAGAAGGATACACGTCACTGGTCGTTGCCTTTGTCAATACCTGGGATGAAAGGTCGTGGCTTTATCTTCAGAAAATCGTCGTGGGAAAGAGGGTATGGACCGACAACGGGAAGCTTCTCTGCCCCCTGGAGCAGAAGAAAGCGTGGCCCAGGATACTTTC
Source organism: Candidatus Eremiobacterota bacterium (assembly GCA_031082125.1). NCBI lineage: Bacteria > Bacillati > Vulcanimicrobiota > Vulcanimicrobiota bacterium. Next base: position 9,964 of record JAVHLM010000057.1, on the reverse strand, counting down.
AGACTCTGATAACGGGTGGTATGTCATCTGGTGCGACATCAGAAAGGGAAGCACTGCGGATAATTCTCCTCTCAGCATTTTCATCCAGCGCATCAATTCCGAAGGGAGATTGCTCTGGGAAGGCAGTGGAATTGAAGCATCCGAGATCGCGGGCTGCACCGATCCTCCTTCTATAGTCAGCGATATGGAGGGGGGCGTGATAATCTCGTGGGCTGACACCCAGGTGTTGAGGGCGCAGAGGATTGACAGGGAGGGCAGGAGACCGTGGGGGCCTTCGGGGATAACTATTGCGGAGGCTTCGGGCCAGGGGAAATGGGTCAACAGGCCCCAGCTTGTAAGTGATGACAAAGGGGGCGCCGTCATCGCATGGGAGGATGCAAGAAACAATCCGCATCTGATGGAAATGGAAGCCACGATAACGAACTTTGATATCTATGCCCAGAGGATAAGCGCAAAGGGGGAGATCCTCTGGGACAGGAAGGGAGTCCCGGTATGCATCGCCCAGTATGCGCAAAGGAACTGCGCCTTGGTCAAGGATGAAAAAGGAGGGGCGATAGCTGCCTGGGAAGACTACCGGGATGAGACTTCGAGCCGGATTTATGTGCAGGCCCTATCTTCGGATGGCGTTCAGCGGTGGGAGGGAGACGGGATCGTGGCGACCCGGAGGAACCCTAAAGAGCCTTATGGTGATGATGGTTTCGGCCCTGATGTATGGTTGAAGCATTTTGACGTGAGTGCCATCTCAGACGGAGATTCCGGGATCGTGGTCGCGTGGGCAGCCGGAGGACATTTTAGCTGGAAAATAGGCCTGCAGCGCTTTGATGGCTCAGGAACAAAACAATGGGGTGAAATCGGGATTTCCCTGCAATCATGCATTGCACGCCCCCCTCGCCTGCTGGGAAGAGAATGGATAGGAGACTATATGATTTCCTGGCTTGAGAATGATGAGGGGGACGATAAGCATACCTATGTGATGCTTCGCCAGATCGAGCAGAACAGCTCAAGAGCCCGGGGCACCATCGATTTCCGCCTGTCCCCTTCGGAAAACCGCCAGTATGGACAGCAGCTCCAATCCTGGCATAATGAGCTCTACTTGCTGTGGATGGAATCCTCTGGAGCCGAAAGTAAGATTTTCGCGCAGTATCTGTACTACCCGGAAGGGACTTTCGCCAGGGCGATCCGCCCCGGTGCAGCCTGCGGTGACAAAGCCGTCAGTAATTGTTCCCGTTGACGGAAGCGCTTCGCAAGAATAACGAACCAGGATTTTCTGCCCCTTTCCCCGGCCTTTACCTGAAAGGGCTGAGGGCTTTTACATTGCCGTATGTCTGGCCGTGAGAGAGATCTTCTGTCCAAAGGATGTGGCAGCCTGATTTTTCAGCGCTCTGCAGAACCATCGCATCCCAGAATGCAAGCTGGTACCGCCCGCGGATCTTGATGGCTTCAAGAACATCTTCGGTGTCAGGGGCATGCACTTTCCACCTTGCAAGGGCTGAGAGTATCAGCATCGCCGAATCGTCGGACAGGGGCCTCTTCACTTTCTGTGTCACCGTCACAAAGAATTCCTGAAGTATCTGGATGCTGAGGCATCCGCTGCCTTCTTCCCAGAGGCTGCTCACGAGCTCTTTTGCCTTGATATGCTTTCTGCCTGCCGAGAGGTCATGAGCATACACGAGAATATTGGTATCTACGAACTGCCTCCCGCTACGGGCGCTCATGGAGATCTCCCCTTGTCACTGCTATCTTTCCACCGGTGTTGAGGTCAAATTTTTCCAGCATGGCGAGATGAGCCTGTTTTGCCCTGCGGTAGCTGTCGTCATCACGGGCAAGGTCCTCCAGGAGCTGGGTAAGCAGGCCGGAAAGCGAGGTTCCCTTCTCAATTGCGATGTGCTTTGCGTGGCGCAGCAGTTTCCTGGGGATTGAAAGAGTGATATTCTGGCGCTCCATTCAAACAACCTCCACATAAATAAGTGTAACACATATTTACGTGAATATCAAGTCATAGATAGATTTTCACGCTGTATCTGTTCAGCAACCTGGGATGGACTATCAGCCAGGGCGCTCCGCCCCGGTGCAGTCTGCAGTGACTCTGCTATCAGAAGGTGGCCATGTTGACAGACAGGCCTGTGAAAGGGAATTGAGTCCCTCGATATCAGCACGCTTTACTTCAAAGGGAAGGACCCGAAAACATTGCGAATGGAGGCTCGGAGTCTCATTTCCCCGGCGCAAGAAGCCGAAATGCCACTTTCACTCTTGTGCAGATTGGTATTCTTCCTATAGCTATAGCAATTCCAAGAGTACTTTCATCTTCAAGTATCGTTTTTATATTGCTCATTGATGCTGATTTCTGCCATTCCAGATCCTCTTCAATCAAAAGGGGCTCCCCAATCTCACAACCCAGGGTTTCGGCCAGGTACCTGGCTTTTTCCCTGGCTGCAAGCACTGCCTTCTGTCTCGATTCATTCTGATACCTGATCCGCTGCGTATGGTCGTAACAGACTTCCTCAACTGAAACACCAGGGTTTTCAGCAAGATCAACCCAGAGAGCTTTATAACTCTCTAAATTGTTTGTTCGAAAAAGGATCTCTGTTTCTGCGAAATAGCCTAGCTTTGTTTTTATCTTTGTATTATAGTCCCAGTCCTCTCCAAAACTCATTCCATTGGTTTGAATATTGGCCTCGGGGATTTTCTGTCTTCTTAAATAACTTAGAACCTGTTCTGTGAGAGCAGCATTTTCCTGGGCAACAACAGGCATTCTGGGTCCCTTGTTGCATAATCGAAGGTGCCAGATCAACAGATCCGGCGCTATTTCTATTGTGGCCGTGCCATAAACCACTATTGAAGGCTGCTTTAGCTCATCTGCTGCCAACGGAGCGCTCACTGCAAAAATAACGAATAACAGAGCAAAAAATACACGCTTCATGATCTCCCTCCCTGCAGAAAGAAAGACTTATCCAGCTTATCTCGTTATAGTTTTGAAGTTCTTTGGGTATCTTTATTATTATCTGCTTTATCCCTCAAGTCCTCTTCCCTGCGCAATAACTATACCTCTCTTTATCATTTTCCATGTCACCTCTTCAATGCCACCCTTAACAATTTATAACAAATATGTTATAATATGAATATGAAGTGGAATGTTGAGTTTTATGAGGACGCGAAAGGAAATATTCCAGTAGAGGATTTTTATGTAAGCCTCAGCTCAAAGAAGGAGAAAGCAAAATTTGACTGGATAATCGATCTCTTGGAAATGATGGGAATTGAGCTTGAAATGCCCTATGCAAGATATCTCAAGGACACGGGGATGTGGGAGCTCAGGCCGGCGTCGAACAGGATACTGTATTTCCTATATGATGGAAAAAATACCTTTGTTCTCTTACACGCCTTTAGAAAAGTGACTCAAAGAACTCCCTCACCACATATAGAAATTGCCCTTAAACGGATGCTCGATTATATTAAAAGGAGCGAGGCATAATGGCAAACTGGAGAAGGCTCAGGGAACAGCATCTTAGTGATGCTGAGGTTTTGGAGGAATACGCAAAGCTTCCTCCCATCGATCTTGTTGCACAGATAATAAGGGCGAGAAAGAGCAAGGGGCTCACGCAGGAGGGGCTTGCCAGGCTGATAGGAACAAAGCAGCCGGCAATTGCAAGGATAGAGAGCGGCAAGTATCTGGGGTGCTCGATAGAAACACTTTTAAAAATTGCGGAAGCGCTCGAAACGCCCATTACCATTAAAATCAAACCCAGGAAAAAGCTAAAGATGAGATTATCGGCTCGTGGAGAAGGGCATGCAGTGAACATAAAAAAAGCGGCAGAAGGATGATAATATCCAAATATGGGCTTTCTGCTACTAGAGAACAAAGAGAAGAGTGTCGAGCCAGATTTTGACTTCCATTGTCCTGTTTGCGTTATTTACCTCCCTTCCTATCCTGTGATCCGCTGCTTTGTCAGATTCTTTCTCCCTTTCACCTGGGAGCTCTCACAAGTCTTCGGGGAAACTCTGCTCATACCCCGATGAGAGAGCCGGAGGATGCCGTGGTGGATCCACATGGGCAGGGAATGAAGCACCCGGGGGACCGGCGGGGGGTGCAGTGGGAAATATTGTCACGCAGTTTCCTCCTCGATTTTTTGAGAGGTGAAGAGCATAATGCGCTTCAGTGATGAGCTCCGACACCTGCCGTGAAGCATAAGGGTAAACTACCGCACCGATACTTATACTGAGCTTTGCCGGCTCATCGTGGAATCTCTCCAGGAACTCCTTCCTTATAGTCTCGGCCCGCTGCGCACAATAACCCCATTCGCTCTCCCTCAGGATAAGGACATACGAGTCTTCGCCGTAACTGGAAAGCAGGTCACCACGTCGCATGAATGATTTTACCATGCTGACGAAATTGTTGAGGAGAAGGTCTCCCTTGTCAGACCCATGCAAATCGTTAAAGCGCTTGAAATGATCGATATCAATGATGATAAGGCCGAAAGGCAGGCTGCATCTCATGAAAAATGCGCACGCATTGCTGACTCGCCGCTGCAGATAATTATAGTTATAGACATCAAGTGGAATGTAAGCCTCTTCAAGAGTTATCTCGGGGGCATTTTCATCATCTGGATTGATATAAGGATTCTGTTCGATCTGATTCACCCTCTCATTACACCATCAGAGCATCCCCTACCCTGAAGGTCATGTAATTGCAATATCAAGGCTATTATAACAGAAAAGTGGATAATGAAACATCCTTATGACTTATCAGGCAAGCTTTAAAGGACAGAGATTGACTTTTTTTGCTTTCACTGATATTATATATTTCAGCAGGATGTTGAAATCGATATTTTTAATGAAAGGCCTTCGGGATGAAAGATATTGAGAAAAGAGCCGCTGAGGCCCTGAGAGAGACGTTATCAAGGATCCCCTTTCTTAAAATTCTTGAGATCACTGAGACCGCCAGGATACCCGGCAGCCGAATCAAAGAAAATAAGGAGGCTGATGCGGCGCTCATCGCGAGAGTGAGAGTCCCCTCTTCAGGGGATCAGCTGCTTGTTATCGAAGTGGAAAATAGCGGTCAGCCACGATTCGTTAACCGTGCGATCAATCATTTTCTCCGCCATAAGGATAGGTTTCGTAATGCATATTGTATCATAATGGCTCCCTATATATCTCCCCGATCAGCAGAGATCTGCAGAAGCGAAGGGAGAGGTTATATTGATTTTTCCGGCAACTGCTCCCTCTCATTCAAGAATGTCTTCATAGAGAAAAGCAACTATCCGAGTCTTTTTCAGGAGAAAAGGGAGCTTGGCTCACTCTTTTCACCAAGGGCGACCCGCATATTAAGGGTGCTGCTGGACAATCCAGGTAAAATATGGAAGGTGCAGGAGCTGTCACGTAAGGCAAAAGTGAGTCTCGGCCTTGCATCCAACATCAAGAAAAAGCTGATGGAGCAGGAATTCGTCACCGATACGAAAGACGGTATCACGGTAAAAGAGCCGGAGCAGCTCCTGAGCAAGTGGGCTGAGAATTATCTTTACGAAGCCAATATGATAAGGTCATACTACAGCATGAAATCAATCGCGGTACTAGAATCTGAAATAGCTGGATTCTGTAAAAAGAAAGGAATCAGCTATGGTTTGGCTGGCTTTTCCGGCGCGGCGAGACTGGCCCCCGCAGTCCGCTATCAGCAGGCTATGATATTCATTGAGAGTGATGCTATCGGCCTCATAGAATCTTCAATGAAAATCAAACCAGCGGACAGGGGAGCGAATATCAGTCTCTGGAGTCCCTATGATGAGTATGTATTTTATGGCTCAAGGGAAGTAAATGGGATCGGGATCGTGTCACCTGTCCAGTTGTACCTTGACCTTAACAGGTATCCGGGCAGGGGGAAAGAGGCCGCAGAGGCACTCCTCGAAGAGGTTATAAGACCGGCATGGAAGATATAAATGATTATTCGCATGAAATGACGGAAGCCGCAAACTCGGTGATGCTTGAGCTTGTGCATTTGCTTGGTGAATACCGGGATGATATGAGAATCATCGGCGGCTGGGTCCCTGAATGAAAGGGAATATTGCAGGTGCCAAGAATATCAATATTGGTGCTCATCTCACAGCATAGGGTGGAATGCCTGTGAATATTCAGACGGAAGAGCCTCTTCGCGCTCCCGCTCACGTCCTTTGTTCTTTGCATTTCTGTTTGACCGGTTTTCAGTAACCACCTATGAGTGTGAAGTATTTTTTAGACGTATGGAGTCAAGAAAATGAAGCGTTTGTCGCTTATTTCTCAGAACAAGTCCGAAGATGTTGATACGCAGGAAGGATAGAGAGAGGCGGCATGAGATGCCTGATAGCCGGATAAATGCCAGAGAGACAATTCTTAATATAAACAGGTTTCACATCGAAACACTTGATGTTTTTACTCATCATCTTTATAAAAAATTCTCATCGGCACTGAAATTGACAACCGGGGAAGAATTAGATAGCGAAGATTCCGGGCATTTGAAAAATGCATTACAGAGGCTTCTTAGAATTTATGGGCTGTGCGGGGAGGGGTTACAGCATCTGCGGCGATTTTCGAGAATGACCACGATCCATTCTCTTGAAGAATCATTTGGTGCTTTCTGCTTCTGGTTTTCACAGATTCAATACGTGGGCGGCAGTATCTTTATCGAATCTATAGTGGCTTTACAGATAGATTTGGCATTATTCCATATTCAGAATCTTGATAAATGGATAGCATCAGAGGAAGTTATGAAAATTGAAGAAGCCGAATGTTATAAGGAGAACTCGCTCTCATATCGGAGAGCCTTTTCCAAGAAGCTGCGGCAAGTGCGTTACCCATACAGTAAAGAGCTTACAAAGACAATGATGATGATTTACAGGTCGTTGATGAGATTCTCGGAAGTTTTTCTGAAATTCTTTAACCTGGACGAAGCCAAGAATGAGAAAGATTTTATGTCGATGTATACCTGCTTCACCGCGCTTATTTCGCTCTCATTGGAATTATATGCGATCTATATGAAAAGCCATTTGTACCTGAAAGCTTTCAGATTATACTTGCTGGATTATGGAAGGAGTGAGGCATAATGGCAGACTGGAGAAGAATAAGAGAACAGCATCTCAGTGATGCCGAGGTTTTCGAGGAATATGCAAAGCTTCCTCCTGTCTATCATGTTGCACAGATCATTGGAACAAGAAAGTGCAAAGGTTCGGGCATAATGACTTCCACAAATAGTTGGACTCTCAAGACGGCGGCTTGGAAGAATAAGCAATGGTAAATGTGATAATTCTCGTTATCCTGATTGGTTTGTTTATCTCACTTCCATTTCTTGCGATCAGCAGCCTTGCAAGAAAGAAATGGAAAAAGGCATTGATATTGCTTGGAATATTTCTTGTTCTGTTTCTGGGGATTGCTCTGCCGCATTTTATCCATGTTCGTCACTGTGGACAGTATGTCGCCTGTTCGTCCAACCTGCACAGTATTGCCTTATCTCTTGAAAAATTTGCCGAGGCTCATGAAGGGCGATATCCTTCATCGCTTGAGGAATTAAAGCCTGATAAAATAAGAGAAATTCCCACTTGCCCCTCTGCCCGGAAGGATACCTATTCCAAAGGCTATTTGACATCTGCAGATTCAATGACTTATACGATTTATTGCAGCGGGGATTATCATAAATTCTTCCTGAAAAGCCACCATGCGAATCACAGAAACGGGTACCCTCAATATGATTCCATAAAAGGATTTATAGAAGAGCGTTGAGAGCAGAATCATGGAGAACAGGGCTGCAGTATAAAACAGGGGTAAGAGAACCTTCATCGACAGAACTGCCTGATCCCATTCACCTGGTCACCCTTTTGTGCTAAAATATGATTGGAATAATTACTTGCTGGTTCGCTTACGGTGGTTGATATTTTATGAAGCTCTCTGGCTGGCAGGGTCAGCAGAATAGACGTTCAAGTAAATCACACAAAGAAAAACAGATTGACTTGTTCAAGCACGCCACTCATATGAAAGAGGGCCCCGTTGAAATCAAGATACCGCATTTCCATTTGGAAATGGTCTTTGGACGTCTATTCGAGAAATTGCGCAGTGAACAGATATACCTTCTCGATCAGGCACTGGCAGCGCACAGGATCCCATATTTTACAAGTCTCGTCAGCAAAGGGCATGCCCTTGATATAGTCATAAACCAGGGACAGGCTGAGGCGGTGAGAGCGATAATAGATGAGCTTCAGAAAAGCCCTGATCATATTGTCAGAATAACCAGTCGGATAGGTGACTGGTGTGAGCTGGAACCGCAGGGTCTTCCAAGGCACCTCATGAGCCATCAATGGGAATTTGCCGTTTATTATGAATATCCCGACAATCTTGATTTCAGCCTCAGGAAGACAGAATTTTTATTCACCAACAATTCTCGGACCGTCTTCGGGATCCGGGAATGGTATGGTGATGATCGGCCGAATCATAATGCATTGGGAAAAATGGCGACAAAAATCATCATGGATGAAAAGTTTCGAAATACATTGATTTCAGCAGATCCCAATCTTCAATTGAAATGGAAAGATAGATAAATTTCTGCATAAGAGAATTTCTGTGGACTCTTATTATGCAGGTCGTTCATCTCGGGGATGTCGCTCAGTGCAGGTCCTCTGCCGACACGGCAGTTCACAACAGTTTTCCAAGTTCTTCTGGGGTAATCTTTATATCCCTGAGGATCTTTCTTAAAAGTCCCCGCCCTATGTTCGTGCCCTTATGAAAGGGAACCTTTGTCTTGCTCCCGTCAGGATGGCAATAGTGTCGGTGACTTTCAGGAGACTTCCTCGTATTGACAAAGCCCAGTTCCTCAAGAACCTTGTTCAGTTCCTCTCTGGCTTCAACAACGGCAGTCTCTCGCTCATAGCGCTATCTCCAGATGCTTCACCACTATAATCTCAGGATATTTTAAGTCAATAGACTTCTGCTCCTCAACAAGCTCTCTCAGGCACATCATTATGACATCCCTTCAAGGCGGGGGTATTGCGGCTCATTTTGAGGTCCTAAAACTCCTCAGGCCATTTCCTTGCCCCATGCAGAACCCTCAATATCTGTAATGATCTGTGTCTTACTCGATATGCCACAATATATTTTGTCCCCGGAACAACAAGCTCTCTTGTGCCGGGAACGCGCCCGGGACGACCCAGCCCGGGACTTTGTGCGATGAAATTCTCTACCGCATCGATTATGATGAGAACCTGCCGGGAAACCGCTCGGGCTTATCGGCACCTATATATGCTGCAATTGGTTCAAGGTCTTGAGATGCCAGTGTCAGTCCATAGGATCTGCAAGCTTTGCCTCCCACTTCTTTCTTACTTCCTCGTGAGGCGTGAGAGAGCCATTTTCCGCCTGGAGTATGCCTTTCTCAATCGCCTCTATATGCCATTCGTTTATTCTTAGATACTCTTCGATGGCATCAGCGACAAGGAAAGATTTTGTTCGCGCGGTGGCACGCGCCAGTTTCTCAAGCCTCTTTTTTACTTTTGGATCCACTCGTACAGTCATAACGTTTTTCACGGTAACCTCCTGTATTCATTATAATACCGAATTGCATAAAGATCAATTTTGAAGGGATTTGAGATTATAATTATGAGTACCTGGCGCATATGGAATGCCTTTAGATATCATAGTAGTGCCAGAACATCCATCCATGGAACTTGCCGCCAGAAACAGAATTCTTAAGAACTGATAAGGCATAGACAAGGAAAGCCAATGCTGGTAAAATTTCTATTGTCGCAGGGTGGGTCAAAAATTAATTACCACATGGGGCAAAGGTTAATTGACTTTCTCAATAGAACCCAAAAAAGGTAGGGGCCTCAGTGGCATCAATGACAAGAGAGTGCTTTAGGTCAAGCACGGCGCCTTGTGCCTCCTTAGAAAAGATCCGGCCATTTGACTGCCCCGTCCCACCTATCCATACCACAAGAATCCCAGTCAAAATTACTGGTAA
>JAVHLM010000056.1 GCA_031082125.1 Candidatus Eremiobacterota bacterium | reverse complement strand
AAAGGTAAATGGGAAATCCACAGGAAAATCTGGTTTAGTTAACCGGGCTGGGACAATAGAGCGCAGCGGTGTGTAGAGGGGCCAAACAATCGACTGCCCTGGCATTAACATTGGCTCCATTTTCTATCAGCAATTCGGCCTTCTTGATTGTTGAGCCTTTTGCAGTATAGAAAAGCGGGGTGCAACCATTGGAATCCTTTATATTGACATCAGCACCAAGGTCTATGAGAAGCTTCAGCGCTTCCTCGTCATACCCTGATGCAGCAAGATGAAGTAATGTTTCTCCTGTCTCATCGTCCTTCACCTTAATAATTTCTGGATTTTCTTCGATCAGTTCTTTGATCTTTGAAAGATCGCCTTTATGGAACGCTTCCCGAGCTTTAAATAATTCTTTCTCTTTGATGGCCTCATTACTTCTCAACTCTTCATGTCCATCACATCTGAGGGAATATCGCTCACCGAACCCCGGAGCTCTGTATACATATTCATTTCCCCAGGGATCCTTCGGGATCTTATCAAAATAGGGCTTCCAGTTTTGGGGAACAGGTTTCAAGATAGGGCGTTCCATCAATGCTCTCAAACCTTGGTCGGTTGTGGGATACCGCCCATTATCCTTTTTGTAAAGCTTGAGAGCCTTTGAAATTTCATTCATCTGCACGATGGCCTTGGTTGTACGAGCCTCTTCTGATCTGCCGATAAGGCGGGGTATGATAAGTCCGGAAATAAGAACTGTGATACAGAGCATGATGAGAAACGACCAATGCTCTAAGAACTTCCTGGCTGGAACAGAGTCCCAGTCAAATTTTCTCATGAGCTGCCTTTGTCTTTGCAAATATTCTTATATACTGATCGACATCCTTTATATCAGCGAGAGCTTTCTCCAAATCAATCCTTTTCATGTGTGCCGGCTCATAAAGGTAATTGAATGTCGCATCCCAGAAGCAGTCCCAATCTGAATCGATCACCTCCAATTCCTTTATCCCCCCAAGCACTCTGTCGAACCTGTCAGAGGGTCGTAACCTACCGACTGGGAGTGCTGCATTCTCCTGGATAAACTGGAGGGCGCTGACAACAACCTCTTTTTCCATGCCGGAATTATTATAGAATCTTTCAAAGAATTCATCAGGTGTGAGCACAGAGCGGTCAGTGAGATTCATTGCCCTTCTTTTTCTGGGATATTCAAAGGTGAGATAGTATCCGGCACCGGCGATACAGAGAATCAGAATCTTAATCAGTAGGGTCATCACATTAACTCAGGCTCTCAATTTCTTCCTTGGCTCTGGCGGCCAAGGGATGCTGCGGATTCTCCTCCAGAACCAGCTCGAAGCAATGAAGGGCCGCATCCTTCTGACCGGCATCCTCATAAATTTTTCCCAGATAAAAATTCGCTTCAAGACCGGCGCTCCTATTGAACTGCCTGCCAAATTTTGCGCAGCTCTTGAGCCAGAAGACTGCCTTCCTGACCGCTCCTCTCTTTTTATAAAAGCTGTAGAGGGACTCAACCCTGCTGAACAAGAAAGAAATATAGAGATAGACTGCAAGCGGGATTAGTAATATGTTGAAAAATACTGCGGCAAAGCATTTCAGACAAACACCTGCCGAAATAAGAGAAGAGAATAGGAAGAATCTGTTGAGGAGATAGCTGTTGAAATAAACAGCGCTTAAAATGAGCGTTATTGCTATCAGTGCATATGCATAGGGTGGCGCCTTTACCATATCCAGATCGGAAAAGCCGCTATCTGAACACTCAAGGCCTTTCGAATGAGTATAACGCGGGTAATCCGCCTTTATTCCAAGGAGCTTATGAGCCTCGCCTGAGCATTCAAGCAGAAAGTCACCTTTCTCTTTCCTGTACACATATATGCCACCCGCAGGGCAACGAGGCAGCTCTTTCAAATACGCAGGCATGAGGGCGTTCAGGCTTTCCGGGTACCTGCCCTTATTGTCAGAGGCATACCTTTCCAAAGAGCCCGCTATGATTCTCTCCATATTCATCTTACAGGAGATGAGGCGGCTTCTCTCTGAGGCAGAATTGGTAGGCACCAGAAAAGCCCGGGTCGATGGGCCTGTGAAGGGCCCGTTTGAGAAAAAGAATATCACGGCGAAGACCCAGATGACCGGGAAAGCGGCAATGACTGCAAAACCCTGGCCGGAGCTGATAAAATTCTCTTTTTCAGAAGGATTCCTGATAAATAAACCCAGGAAATGAAGAAATACCAGGATCAGAATAATTCCGGTTATTGTAGTTTCCCATGAATTGGTAATCAGATAGACGCAAGTGGAGCACCCCAGGGCCTCCTTTGTGAGAAGGAGAAAGGCTGCAAAAAAGAGCATGAGTGTTCTGAGAAGACCTTTCCCCGTAGTGGCATTCATTCCTTTGCCCCATGCTTTCTCAGGTATTCGGCCGTTTCTTTCAGGCCGCATTTTATTGCCCACTTCAGTGGGGTTACTCCGTTCCTGTCTCTCGCATTGACATCGGTTCCTTCGAAAACAAGCATTTTATTTTCCCGAATCCTTAAAGTGGTGCGCTCGCCGTTAATAAGCCCTATTGCCCGGGACAAAGAAGTGGGATAATCCGATGAGTATCAATGCAACAATTATTATAACGATGGTATAGGTCATCCACTTTTTCATGCCGAGCCACTCTCTCAGGAACCACTCAAACTGGAATAATGAATAGCTTCCCACTACCAGCGCCAGGATTATTGAGATACCGAATAAGATACTCTCCATTGTTGCATTATAAGACATTTTCGCTTGAAAAACACAAAATCGTTATGTTATGATGATTGTGGCTGCAATGAAAACTGGCAGACTGATGTATGGCTTTCCTGGATATATGGCCTCTACAAGAAATTATACCAGTCCTGGTGGCCCTTGTCTATACGGGTGGTGCCATCGGCATTCACTCTCCTTTAATACAGGAATTGATTCCATCCTGATGGACCGGACCAGGCGGCCACCTATTGAGGCTCCTTTCAAATGAACAGAAAATATGCTTATCCAATCAACGATCAAAAGATTCCAGGGCATCATTCAACAGCATGATGCAACTGATATTCAGTTGCAAATTTGGTCACAATATGCTACAATGAAGTGAGGGTTGCATGAGTAAATTTGACAAGCTCATAAACAGATTTCTGAGCAAGCCGAAAGATTTCGAATACGGAGAAATGAAAACTCTGTTGGGTGGATTTGGTTACTCGGAAGCTGATTTAAAAGGATCTCGAGTGAAATTTGTCAGTCAGACGGGACATACGATCCATTTTCACAAACCGCATCCAAGCCCGGCTATACCGAGATATGTTCTTGATCTCATTGAAGAAGAACTGAAAAAGGAGGGGTTACTTTGACGAAGAGCACCCTGTCTTATAAAGGCTTTCTGGGATCGGTGAGTTACAGTGCAGAGGACGATCTGCTGTATGGCAAGATTGAAGGGGTCAGCGATCTGGTGTTGTATGAGGGCAGAAGCATCGAAGAGATAAAAAAAGACTTCGAGGAAGCGGTGGATGAATATATCACAGAATGCGAAAAGATGGGCAAGGACCCCATGAGGGCCTATCGGGGAACCTTCAACGTGCGGGTAGCTCCTGAGCTGCACCGGCAAGTTGCCGAAACTGCAGTATCCTATGGAACATCGCTCAACCAGTTCGTGAGCTCTGCTCTTGCCTATGCCATAAGTCATCCCGAAATTATTGAGTCAAGGCGAGGGATAAAAGTGAAAAAGGCACATGGAGCTCTCATGAACACGGCGAAAACAAAAAGCGCTGTCGATACCCTGGCCTCTTCCGCCCGTCACAAAGCTTATTGAGCGAAAAGTGCCTTGGGCTTGTCTGAAATGGTGGGAATATGAGTGTAATGATTGGAAATTGCAGGTATAAAATAATTGTTAAGCTCGGCAGAGGGCTTTCTTCTCAGAATGCGCCGAAGTTTGTTGCCAATCTTAAGAAGAAAATTAAATGCCTAAAAGATCAAATCTACGGGGAAATTGGTATTCCCATCAAGCAAGTACAAATTGATGAAAGCAACTGTCTCTCACCAAATTCTTATATCGTTTCGGTAATATATGAAAATCTATGTATTGGAGGATGTGTCTTTCCAGAAAAAGTCTTTGCCGTTCATAATGAAGATGGTCTTAAAAAGCTTACAGGTATGGATTCTGTCCACCCTATCTATCATATTCCCGGCAAGTGGGTAGAAAAGAATGACACCGATGTTTTGAAGAATGCCGGTTATCTTGTCTTTCATCCTGAAGATATAATAATATCAACGTTAGAGAAGCTCATTCAGGTTCATGGCCACAAGCTGTTGGATCTGAACGATGTGTTCATGCTGGTAGAAAAGCTGAAGAAGACGAATCAGCCTCTTGTAAGAGAGCTTCGGAAAAGTAAGATATCACTTAACTTCATCAAAATCGTGCTTCGGAACCTGCTCCAGGAAGAGGTCTCCATCGTTAATCTTCCTGTTATTCTGGATACGGTTCTGGACAACCACACAACGATGACTGACCCGGTTCAGATGACGGAGTGCGTTCGATTTCAGCTGAGATATCAGATTTGCAGGAATTATCTATCCAATGAGGGGACCATACGCGCTTTCAATCTATCGCCCAAATTGGAAAAATATTGTTTTAATTTTGATATGAATTCAAATAAGGTTAAAAATCGGATAAGAACCGCTATAATGAATGCTGTCAATCGGGCTCTTGAAAAAACCGCAATGCTGAGCGGCACTGAGCTTGAACATTCCAAGATGAGAGATCTTTTCTTCAATAAGAAGGAATTTTCATGTGTTGCTATTATTTGTGACTCTAATATTCGTTTTAAACTTAGAAGAATAATTGAAGATCTGGATCCAAGTCTAGCAGTCTTGTCATATGAAGAGATAATACCAGAAGCAACAATTTATTGTATTGGAGCAATAGATGCTCCATCAGGCCGATCAGTGACAAGGCACGCAGTGAGAGATAATAACGCTCTCAAAGGGCAGCCTGCGAAGAGGTAATCATTGCGATGACAGAAAAAGAGCACGTATTGAAGAAAAAGGAATGCTTTAACAATGAGCATGATGGTTATTCATATATGAAAAATATTACCGGTACAGGCTTTCAGGTGGTTGATGGAGTTAATCGCCTATACGCTGCAAAGATTTCAGGAGATGAGCGGCCGGAAAAGCAATTACTCCTGAAATCCCTGGAGATAACAAAAGCCGGTGACCCATTCGATAGACTCTCTGCTATACGTATTTTAGCTCAGGTTGGAGGAGAAGAGGCGTTTCAACGCATCATTGAGCTTGTCGATGATAAAGAGCTCATGGTGAGAGCTTCAGCAATCCATGCCCTGGAACACTTTCCCGATGATCCTCTCGCACTTGAAACTCTGTTAAGACTGCTGAAATCTGAAGAAATAGAAGAAAAGTGGTGCGCGGTAGTCGTATTGGGCCGATTACATGAGAAATCGCTGCTGCCAGTTCTCATGGATGAGCTTGCAATTGCTCTTCGAAGCAAGCGTCTCTGGGAAACCTTTGAAAATAATGAAGAAATGCATGCCGGGTGCGTCATGAGCCTCTTCGATGCTGTGCTTACCTTGGGAGAGAAATCGGTCATCCCGCAAATCATTTCTTTTCTGGAGCACCCTGAGCCTTCCATGGTCCTTGATGCAGCCAGGCTCCTCATTCAGCATGAGATTAAAGTGCCGCGAGAGATTCTTGTCTCCCTCTCAGGAAATGAAAATTCCGAAATACAGAATAACGCAGCTTCTCTTCTTGCTGAAACAGAGGGAGTTGAAGCCTGGAAAGATGCCCTTTATTCACAAGAGTACAGTAAGCGTCACCATGCGGCCCGGCTTCTTGCCGAGAGAGGCGGGAGTGAAGGAAAGCAGCTGCTGAGAAAGTATCTTGAAGACGGCGATGACCTCGAGCTCCGGTTATCGCTCCTCACTCAGCTTGAAGCCATCCAGAATGACCTGCTCTTTTCAATTCTCGAAGCTTCTCTCGCCCATCACTGGCCCACGATGCGCTTCAGAGCCGCTGCTCAACTATTCCGAATACCGGCGCAAGAGGCGAAGAGCCTGGCACAGGAGGCGCTCCAGGATGAGCCCGATGCCCTGATCCGAAAAACCCTGGAGAGAGTCCTTTCGCTGCAGTAGAAGCCGGTGGAGCAATATCGCCATTTCCGCTCAAAAGGCTCATAAATCATAATATTTACAGGGCTCACTTTTCAGAGATACTCATCGTAAAGAGATAAGTCATCGCAGCAGTCTCCGAATCTTGTGAAGCGCCAGAAGCGCCAATTCTTTGTTCGGGTGCTCCTTGAATCCCTTCAGTAGCTCCATATATTCATTTCGCCTATCCAGACTGCACAATGCCGCTATTGCTTCGATGCAGACCGTCCCCGAATTGAAGGAGTCCGCGCCAGGCCGGCAAAATTCAGGACTGTTCAGAAGGCTGTTAATCTTGGAAATGAGAAGAGGTATGGCATCCTTGCAGCCCAGCCGGCCTATTGCGTTGAAAAACTCTGCCAGCATGAAGTCAATTTTATGAGTATCAATCTCGGAGATCTGCTTTACAAGAAACTCATATACTGCTTCCTTTTCAGGCAATTCAAGAATGAGGTTCAGCAGATAACTGATTTCCAGGGGCTCTGCCTGCTCCATAAGGAACCTGAGTATCTCTTGATCCCCATGGCAGATGGGATGCTTCTTCGCAAAAGCCATTACAAAGTCGAGACGCTCATCTGAATCCCACGAAGGCCATTCTTGAATGATTTCTTCGGCATCGACTGTAGCCTCATTCAAGAGAAATTTGGAACAGGAAATGATCAGGCTGCCTGTAGCAGGTCCTGCCCTGCGGCGGAATATATTCCATCTCGTTTCATGAATTATCTCGTTTTCATCCATAATTGTCCGGCCGCCTCAAGGTGATACAGGTGCATCCATCATTTCGAGGAATCTTCTTCCTTTTTTTCTGATGAGCTTTTCAATTTTCTTATCATTGAGCGCTCAATGCTTTTTGTCTTTCCCTGAAGACCTTTCTCTGAGAAGCATTCCGACACCAAACCCGCTCAAGAATTGAAATATATATGAATCAACAAAGAAAAAAGCCTCCTTTCCGCCAGCAACAAGCCTTAATGACTCAAGTATATGCTGAAAAAAGTAAAATACAGAAGGAATACTGCGGCATAATTCCGGACCGATAAAAATGCTTCCGACGAAGGAACAGGTGAACCACAACCATAATACCATATTTACTTCATCTCTGTTAAGATTCGGAGAGGTCAATTTTTCCAGTATCTTCAAGCCAAACAGCGAGCCTGTAATCACCATGAGCATATAAAGAGGGAAGCCCAATGCCGTCGCAAGTATTATCTTACAGATATCATTGCCTATTTCAAAGGAATTAAGTCTGGCCAGGACTGTCAAGAGTACCGCACATAATGCGACAAAAGCAAGATATATCGCCAAGGATCTTGTTATTACCCATTGGGATAAGGCTGCATTATTTCTGGCATTATTGCTCAGTGTGGTATTCCTGCATGGAGAACTTCTCATCCTGAGATCTCCTGAATGATTGTTTCTGGGGCAATCAAGCATGATATACTCAATGAGAACAAGGTGCACTTTATTTCTTCTCTTGAGAGTCACACTATGCTGTCACCTTTTCTGTGAAGTGGAATAGCCCCTCTTAAATTTTATTCCTTTCCTGACCATGAGTCCGGCAAAGCATATTCGGCCGTATACAACGCCTGAACTACCTATGCAACTTTATACTGCCTTACCGGCACCTCTATAATCACCTCGTCGGGAACACTTTCCATTTTTGCCAGTTCCTCCATCGTCCTGGATACTTCCGGCGAAAAATACTGCTCCCCGCATTGCATACAAACCTCAGCCGGCACATCTTTAAGAATCACTCTCTTTTGCCCCCATCTTCCATCAAACTCGATCCGCTTCTCCTCAAGGCGCCCTTTGCAAAAATAGCACTTCTTCATCATTTTCATACATCTGCACTGCGACCTTTATTACTGCTGATTATCAAATTCCCTTAAAGGATCGGGATTCGGATTCCTGCCTCTGAATAATTTTAGCAAAAATGAGCCATTGCGGCAAGCATTTCGGTGATTTTCTTAAGTGATAGATAATTTTCCATCGTCGAGGAAGGACTTCATGTGCCACTATACTGAGACCTTGAAAGACCGGACGCATTATCTTTGTGGAGCTCAAAAGGCAGAAGGCGAATCAAATCCTCAGCATCATCGCGGGCGGCAGATCCGGCCTCAGTTGGACTTTATTCAGGCGTTACGGGCTTCAGGAGCTTATGAAGCCCTCAAGATGAAAGTAAGGGCATGCGGCGCCTTGCCCTTGATGATAAGAAAGCCCTCGTGAACGCACCTGAGGTGGTGAGCCATGCAGATAGTGATGAGATTGGCCTCGATATCGGAGCCTCCGTGAGAGCGGTAGACGATATGATGAACATGAAGGCCCCGGCGGCAGGTGCATCCCGGCACTTGGCACTGGTAATTATCGCGCCTGAGGATTCTGGAGTGGAGGTCCCTTTTCTCAGGAGTTTCCCATGTGGCGAGGAATGAATCGAGAAGGGCTTCAATGAAAAGGGGAAGCTCCTCTACAGCCTGGCTTCCCTGAGCCCCTTTTGCCTTATCCGATGAGGCCTCGGCGGCTTTTTGAGCCCTTTCGGCCTGCCAGAGCTTCACGGCGTGAT
Organism: Candidatus Eremiobacterota bacterium; assembly: GCA_031082125.1. NCBI lineage: Bacteria > Bacillati > Vulcanimicrobiota > Vulcanimicrobiota bacterium. The sequence goes on along the minus strand of JAVHLM010000056.1, from coordinate 8,164 downwards.
TCCAGAGAGGGACCAGGTCGGGGGCAAGAAAGAAGCGGATCAGGGCACCCCGGCTTTCAGGATTCGATCCGAAGGCTCCCTTTTTTGAGGTTTCCCCGGAGAGTGTTGAGAGGATCTCGGGAATTTCGGGATGCTCTCCGCCCCTGGTGACCTCCCAGATGAGGGCTCCCCGGGGAAGTGTTGCTCCTTCCCGGGAAAGTGCCTGTGCACAACTTCGGACTGGTGCGTCCGAACCCACATCCCCACTGGGTTCCGTGGCATTCGAGCCTGCAGGGGAAACCCTCTTGACAGACCTCCCCGTGACAGCCACCTCTAAGGCACCAGGCTCAATGTCCCACTTCTTGTTGGCTGCTCTCTGGGCAAAGCGAAGGAATGCATCGACTACCTCCCTGAGAGTGGCAACAGGGACTTCCTGCGCATAAGAGAGCCATGCTCCTTTTGCTCTGGTCCCCTCCCTGAAGACCCTGGAGAGCAGGCGCGCCTGCTCCGGTGTGAGCCTCCCCTCCTTGACAAGGTCAAGCATATCGGGATACTCCAAATAACTCCTTTCTAAAGAAATAAGTGAATATGCGGTACTTCTGGACATTCCCAGGCGCTCCCTGGTATAGTGGCCGAGGCTCAGGAAGAGCATGTCTTTATAGAGTCCGAAATTGTTGAGAGTGCGAAGGAGGCGTCCCTGGTAGAAGGAGATCGAATGCCTGAGGGATACGATCTTCCTGAGCCGGGAAACTGCCTCGAAGGGATCGGAAGGGACCTCAACCGCGGTATCGCTCTGAGCCTGGTGCTTTGAAGGAAGCTCCACCTTGACAGGCTTCCAGGGGAGGTAATCCCAGAAATGGGATACTTCCTCAAGGTCCTTATGGACCTGGCGGGCAAGCTCCCTGTCCCTCTCTAAAGCTCCCGGATTAAGGAGAAGCCCTGCCCCATGGGGAACCCGAGGGGAGCTGCCGTGGAGAAAAAGGGGCGCTTCCGCTGCCGAAGGCTGAGTCCCCAGGGAATGGGAATCCCCATTCAACAGCGCGTTTCCCTCCAGAACTGCCTCGCAGGATAGTCCATGCTCCTGCGTACAGCATACATTGTGCTCCTTGCCACCTGAGCCGCACTCCTGCGAGCAGGACCCGAAGCCTTTTTCACAGGCTTCACCTGCTGTTCCGCAGACTTTCCTCACGGCCTCGGAAACAGCCGATGCGGAATATTCAGCAAGAAGGGCCTCAACGAAGGCGCCCAGGAGGAGATTCGACTCCTCCATCCTCCGGAACACCTCCAATGCCCTATCCCACTTTGCCGCCACGGCGAGGGGAACCCTCGCGCTCACGGGAATGGCTTTATCCTCCTCGTCATCCTCTCCAGAGGCAAAAGAAACAATGTCCTCCTTTCCTTCTGATCCCTGAATCTTGAAACGGCGCACTTCTTCTTCGAGGCCACGCACGCTGAGGCTAATTACCTTGGAAAGCCACTCCTCCTCGGTTTCAGGCTTCACTACCTGGAATAGATAGCGCAAGGCGCTCTTGCGAAGAAGCCCCTTCTCGAGGGCATCCCGCATAAGTGGAAACTTCTGAAGCTCCTGGGCATTCTTCATCAGCTCATAGGCGCTCCGAGAAGAGATCCCCAGCACCTCGCGTGCGAAGTCGGAAACCCGCACGTAGCCGAGCTTCTCGAGCTTCCCATTGAGGGATAGAAGCATCTCCCCGATGAGGAGATCGAGCTTTACTCCAGCAGAAGAGAGGCACCAGAGGTTCCAGTCAAGAACCTCGCAGGCGAGGTCGCGGAAGATATTCCGCCCGTCGTCCCGTGAGAGCACCTCGTCGGCTCCGTAAGTCACCAGCGGAAGGCCAGGGGCTATCTGGAAGACCTGCTCGCCGGCCATCACAGCCTCGTAACCGGGATACTCGCGGATCACCTCGGGAGAAGCAGCCCCGGCCCGAAGACCCTCCGAAGCCTGACCGGCTAGCGCTACCTGATCGGCAAGAACACTCTGACCGGCCTGAACCGTCCGGACAGCCTGAGCATCCTGGGTGGCTGTTTCTGCCTCCCGGTGCGTGACCTCCCCGTGGTGCGCTCCTGCCGACCTATTCACAATAATCCTCCTTTCAAGAGTTGTTCTAAAGGGAATCATTTGTATCTCTCTATTATATTATACCTTATTGTATTGTATAAGTCAAAATGATTATCTCTCAAATGCTTGATATTATTGGGTTTCACAACCATCGCCGGATGGCCTGCCAAGGGTCAAAGAGAGAGTTTTTGAGTTTTTTCCGCCCAATGCCTGGAAAAGTCTGCCAGGTGAAGGATTTTGCCATCATACGAATGTGGCAGCCAATGGTTGTCCTTCAGGGGAGGCTGAATATTTTTTTCTGATGACAGCAATTTCTATGGCTTTTGAGCCATGAAAGTATATATCAACGCGGGGAATGATCTTCCTGCAGTATAAAGAAAGCGCATGGCGATTGTGATACGCTTGCCATAAGGAGCCATGAATAATCTCCCGCGCCCTTGGTGAATGTGGGGCTCTCCTTCACTCAGTTGGGCAAGGAGATCAGAACATGGCTGTCGTCACACTGAAATTACTGGTAAACTTCCGGGATTCCTGTTAAAGAAAAGTGGGATAGATGGGGAGTCTTCTGGTAAGGGGAAGCGGCCTGGGACACCATACCGACTGCATATCGGCACCTTTCTCACTCTTGTTCTGTCCCCCCCATTCTCCGGCAGCAGGCACCGCCTAGTCGTATATCTCAATCTGCACCAGGCTTGAAAAAACCGTGCCAGTCCAGGCGTCAATGCCGACAGAACCACCGTCGTGAGGGTAGAGTTTCATGGCTTGAAACTGGTAATGTCCTGGCCGGTCAAAGCACATGGTGACGTCTTCCTGCGTCAGGAATGTCTCTCCGGCATGAAGAAGGTGAAAGTCTTCCCGGGGAAGGTCCACATTGTCGAATTTACCGAAGAAGGAGTCCACTTCCAGGGAGAATTGATCCGGCGGCCACCCGGCCTTACCGATTCTCCACTTCATATTTCCCTTCAGGCAAAGCCACACACTATCTGCTCGGGCCGTCTCTACTAAACTGACGGTGACCGGTTCGCCCAGCCGGAATCTTGTTTTATCGGTGGTGAGTCCCAAAAGCACCGGGCAGCACTCCGAACCTTTCTCCAGTATGTAGCTTTTCCCTGATCGACGAACTTTTTCTCCGAATGTCCTCATCAGTGCGACAATTGCCCTCCTGGCAGTACTGTCCGGCCCAGCCAGGGTAGGCTCAAAGAGTGGGAACAGGGGCACCATGTCCTTATTATGATCGGGGTCTTCCATTGCACAGATGGCGTGGAATTCATTTCCGCCGATTACCTCTCCGACCCTATCCAGTGTATAGAGATTGGCCGCGAGGATCTCCCTGGAGAGATCGCTTCTTCCGACTGCCGAACCGTTGATCCCTAACTCCCGCAGGCAGAATACGAACATCCAGAGGGGAAGGTCGGTCTCATGGAGCTTCTCCCTGAGAAATACAGGATTCAGCCGCGCAAGGGTTTTTATGATTTCTATCTCTGCCAGTGTATCTCCCTTCCGGAGGGCTTCAAATAGGAGTTCCTGGAACCCTGTAATGTTCTCCTTGTTCAGCATCCTAAGCACATCGTCGTTGAAGTCTCCCCGTTCCAGGAGCATCCTCAGGACAGATGGATCGAGAGTCTCTCCTTCCCGGGAAAGCCTTTCTACCAATTTTTAGGTGATATACATATCACCCGAATGTCTAAGAATCTGCTCATTGAAGAATCTGCGGTCTTCTGCAGTCATCTCCCGGGGCCAGTGGCTGATGGCATACTCCAGGACACATGGCTCCTCCTTCTCCCGAAGAATCTGCGCGAGAGCCGGCTTCAGCTTCACCGGCTTCTTCAACACGAAATTTTCGAGAAGGTACGGGTAACCCGCGAATCCGTCATACCCTGACGGGGAATCATCGCTGATATTACCGAATATCTGCCAGGGCTTCTCCACCCCGAAGTCAAACCGGCGGCTCTGAAACTCATCGAGATTGGCCGGCATCAGGAAGACCAGGCTACGCTTCCCCTCATCAATGAATAGAGACGCTGTCGTACCATAGTACTGTTCCCAGAATACGACCTCGTCACCTGGCCGGATACTGCCCTTGTATACTTTCTCTACCTTCATCCGATAAACCCGGCCCGTCTGCAAGGAAAGCTTGGAATTGTTTAATCCGTGTACTTTCGGCTCCCATCCCTTGGTGATCTTCCCGATCACAATGAGCTTTGCCTTTGCTACCGCTTCGTCGAAGGTAAGCACGATACCGATTGTTCCTGACACATCTCCCGATAGAGCCAGAAAGGCGGCCGCGGTCAGAATAACGGAGAGGAACCATCTTTTCACCTTTGGCATGATGCCGTCTTACTCCTTTGCGCCATGTTCAGCAAGGAAATCAGCAGAATCTTCTTGAGCCTTTGCATCTTTTTCTCCTGAGGGACTATTAACACCTATTGCCGGCTGAGCGCCTGCCACAATGCCTGCTATAATTGCATATGCCACCAGAGTAACGAATCCCTCAAGCATTCGAGGCTCGCAAAGAGGGATTTTCAATATGAGGTCAAGCACAGTGGAATATATTTGCAGGTATTGCTCTCTGAAAGGGCCCAGGGCAAGCGTAAAAAAAACAACCAGGACTGCCGTGAACACAAAAACAGTAAGGGTGGAGGTCCTATGGGTGGAAAACCACCATTTCGCGCCAAGGTAAGAAATTAGAAAGAAAGGAAGGGCCAGGAGAAAATAGTAACTCAGCGGTAAAAGCTCAATAAATGAGGTTTCTGGAGGCCCTCCCATGATGATATCCAGTAGAATTGTTATTCCCAGAAGGCAAAATGCCACTAGAAGGACAAACCCTGAAGCCCCACCAGGTAATTCTCTCTTAAAAATACTTACAGACTGCTTTTTTAATTGCTCCGGCATAAATCATCCCATAGGGGTGTGAGGATAGAGTGGTGAAGAGTAAACTGGGTTCGAGTGCTCTATTAAAAATTATACCAGCCCTGGGTGCTCTTGTCTATGCCTGGAAAAAGTGCAGTAGCTTTTATCAAGCCCCGGTCCTGTTCCTAAAAGCACTTGAAAAAGTCCTTTTGCGGCAGTGGAAGCATGCATAGGCAATTCAAATAAAAGACACAGAAAGAAAGAATCTTCACAGGTAATATGCGGGGATGAAGGTGGTTTCTGTTTCGTCAATCTTCCTGATGCCCCAGAAGCTCCTGGTGAGCACGACTGCTCTCCGGGGCCTGAAAGAGCCTATGAAGCTCACGAGCCCCCTGGGAATGGTTTCACTTTTGAAAAGGGAGTATTTCACCTCGACGGGAAGAAGCTGGCCCTCAAGGTGCAGCACAAAGTCAACTTCTGCACCTGCCTTGGTGCGCCAGAAGTTTATCTTGCCGAGGCCATTATGGAGCTGATTGAGCCTTATGAAAACAGTGTTCTCGATGATGGCGCCCGCGTCAGGCCTCATTTCCAGGCCCTGCATCGCTTCCATGAGGCTGTTTCTGAAGCCGTTGTCGAGGAAATATATCTTTGGATTCTTCGAAAGCTCCCTCTGGCGGCTGGTGAAGAAGGGCCTTACCTCCCGGCAGACAAAAGTCTCCTTCAGGATCTCGAGGTGCTTTTTCACATTGCGGAAGTCGAGATTCGATGCCTCGCTCAGGCTCCGGTACACCACAATGTTCCCGGCCTGCGCGGCAAGGTACTGGGAGAGGCGAAGGAGGCTTCGGTCTGTCGCAAGCTCCAGGAGCGTCTTGATATCCTTGAGGATGAAGCTATTGAGAATCTCGCTGAAGATCTTTCTCCTCTCAAGGGGACTCCCTGCCAGCACCACCGCGGGATAGCCGCCCCATATGCAGTAATCCTCATAAAGCGGCTGCAGCTCCTGATGAAAAATATCCAGCCCCCTCTCTCCCGGGAATGCCCCGCGCCCTTCAAGCCATTGCCATAGCTGCCCGCTTTTCCCCCGGTATGCCGTTTCCAGCCTCTCGCTTTTTGTGCTCAGGTATTCCCCGAAGTTAAAAGGACAGAGAGTGAAAGAGACAATCCTGCCTACCATGAAGCGCCCCACCTGGGCTTTGAGGTCAAGGGAAGACGATCCCGTGATGAGTATCTTGATATTTTCACAGGTATCAAAGATGAGCTTCAGTTTCTGGCCCCCGTCGCGGGCATATTGAAACTCGTCTATCATCAGATAAAGGATTCCGTCAATTCCGGAAGGGGCATATGACTGCACAAATGCCACCGGGTCCCTCTCAAACTGGGCCAGGAGCCGGCGGTCCTCGAAAGTGATAAGAGTGATAAGCCTGCGGTCAATTTTCAATTCCCCATGAAGATGGGCGCCAATCATTTTGAGGAGGGTAGTTTTCCCTGATTGACGGGGCCCCGAAATGGAAATGAATTCCTTTCTCTCCAGAAAGGGGATCACCGGGGAAAGGGCATCGCGCGGATAGATCATTTAACCTCACTAAAATTGCATTGATTGCAATTTTAGTATAACCATTTCTGAACAACTGTCAAGTGGGCCCTTTTTGCAGCATTGTGTTTTACTGCTCTCATTGCCATCCTCAATTCTCAAAGCTTTTTCGTGCAAATCTGGAAAGTATTTCAGCGCAGATTTGGCATCGATACACATTGGGATCTTCTCATCAAAGGCTTACCCGTTGCAAACGAACTTTTTGGGTGTCACTGATCGGCCTAATGGAACCACCTGTGAGCGGCCGGGGAGAAATCAGTCCTGAGTAAAGGGGAAATAAGTACAACAGCTCAGTCCATGGCTATCCTGTTATCTATGCATATCCTTTCAGGTATTTCTTCACTGAATCTGCAAAAGTGACGGCCATTGTCACATACTCATCAGCATCCTGGGAGGAAAATTCTGTAAAATCCTTATAGTCCCCAGTCTGTCGAGCTTCAAAGACGGTATGGAGAGATTCCGACATCTCCTTCGGCAGTTTTCCTGTGCGGATAAACTCTTTATCAAAGGCAGCAATGACACCGCTGTGCCGCGAAGTCTTCACTTCAATGGATTCGTGAATAAAAAGAGCCAGGATCTGATAAAACATTGCATAATAGGCTCTATTGACCACAGAAGCGCCGCTATAATGCTCCCTGACCATCTTCTCTGCTTCCGAAAGAGTCTCATCAGCTCTTTTCTGACGGAATACGTACAGGGCTTCCTGATCTGTCAAATCTTTACGCCCTCCTGATTTATTGCTTTCACAATCGGGGCCGCTCTCACCGGGGTATTTTCAAGCTCGTGGCGGGTAAATAGAAGGGCAGTGATCACTATGCCGTTCTCAAAGCCCGTCTCCCAGGTTGCATGGGATATCTTTTTTCTGAGTTCCCTGTCACAGGTGGAAAGCTCAATAAATATGTCCATATCAGAATCATCATCAGCATCACCACGGGCTCTCGACCCAAAGACCTTGAAGTCGAGAACAGGTGCCACTCTCAGAATTTTTTCCTTGAGCTCCCGGGCAATCCTGTAATCAGTATCTTTCATATAAGGGCCACTTCATGCAACATCATTTTATCATTCCAGGACATCTGAACACTTCTATTGTACGAAATAGAGGCTCATTTGTCCATAGTAATCATCAATCCACCATGAGTGCCTTTTGTCTCATCTAAGGCTTCCAATTTTGGGCTCTCAGCCCGGCCTTCCCCTTGTATTCATGAGGCTAAACGTTTATTTTCCATCGCCTTTCAATACATGGCGGACTTCTTTGAAAAAATCGCGCTGCTTGAGATACCAGGGCGACTCTTTCTTTGCAAGCATCTCTTCCAAAACAAGGCAGCCCTTTGGATTGCCGATGCGAAGCAGTGCCCTTGCCGCTTCATATCGCACATTTACCTCGTTGTCCGTTGCGGCTTTTAACAGTTCATGTTCTGATGCTGTGTCATCCATTTCCCCGAGAGCACAGCATGCACTTGCACGCACGTCGGGCTCTGGATCACTTATGAGGCGCTTTAATACGGGGATTGCAGGCTTGTAGCTTATATTTCCTATTGAAATGCATGCAATGCTGCGGACTCTGTGGGAAGGATCATTGAGAGCCTGCAAAAAAACGGGTCCGGCGGTGGGATCGGAACATGTCAATAGATTTGAGACACTTTCTTGAAAGAAATTAGGTTTGAGAT
>JAVHLM010000055.1 GCA_031082125.1 Candidatus Eremiobacterota bacterium | reverse complement strand
GCTTACCTCTTCTCGTGACGACGATTTCTTCATCTTCAGCCTCTTTCATGACTTTCGAGGCATTGATCCTGAAGTCCCTGACAGTGGCATATTTCATGAAATCAAACTCCTTGTAGGTCGATTATCCTACATCTATTATATGTGATAAACAATGAAGAGTCAATGTACACATTGTCATTTATGATATTATTTGATATAATATTATATGTGATAAGCTCATTTTTCAATCGCAGTAATGACGATATATTTGATGGCATTGACACAAAGGCGGCGAGGCAGACATGTCCGTAGTCATTGTGGGCAGTTGTCCGCAGGAAATTGGACCAGATAAACTGCTTAAGAGAATTGCGGGAGCTCGCAGTGCCTCCTGGCAATCAACTGGAGGCGCTGAAGGGTGATAGACATGGGCAACACAGTATTCGTGTGAACGAACAGTATCGAATCTGTTTCCGATGGAAGGATGGAGACGCATATGAAGTTGAGATCACAGACTACCACTAGCCTTAAAGGTAAAGCGGGATGCAGTGACTATACACAGTTGACTGCAAGGCGTCTGCCAGGCCTCAGGGCGCCAACACATCCTGGCGAAATGCTTCTGGAGGAGTTCTTGAAACCTTTGGACATAACTCAGTCTGAGTTTGCCAGGCATCTTGGCGTGTCTTTTCCACGTTTGAATGAGATTATTCGCGGCAAGCGGGGGGTAACGCCTGATACCGCACTCCGCCTGGAGCGCGTTCTGGGGATGTCCGCAGATTTCTGGCTGAGATTACAGCTTGATTGGGACTTGTGGCATGCCAAGCGCGGGAAGAACGCCGAAGATATAGGTCGGTTGGTGCCGGTTCGCCTCACTATCAAATCCAGCCCGACAAAAGATAAAAAGGTTTCATAAACGTCCAACCCTTTTTGGCCCATAACCCACAGGCCACATATGCCTTGCCTCACGTCATTTTGTCTACATAAGATTACAGGATTCCGGATGCTCTGCCAGCGCCTTGTCATAAAGAGCGAGAGCCTCATCATCTTTACCCTGCATCTGCAGGAGTGCTGCCTTAGCATCCAGGATGAATTCATAACTGGGATTATTCTTCAGAAGCTTATCATAGATTGCAAGGGCTTTGTCATATTCTTTCTTTTTCGTATACACGGCTGCTTTCCCCATAATGGCCGATATATCTTCGGGATCCTTTTTCAGCATCAGATCAAATGTTGAGAGAGCTTCGTCAAATCTTTCTTGCTGGAGAAGCCGATATCCGTTCATGATTTGCTTCTGCTGACGGGGAAGAACCACATACCACTTATATGCAGTTCTTATCGGAACTGAAGCAATGCCAAACGCTGCCAGAAGAGCCAATGTTATCAATAAAGTCCTGACGGATTTCTTCATTGGAGCTTTTTGCTCACTGGAACCTTTAACTTTTTTTGCCTCCTGGAGTGATCGCACCCCGAATGCAGTCAATAAGATCCCAAACAAGAATGCAGTCAGCCCGGATATCGGTTGTGATAACACAAATATGAGAAATAAGCCGCCAAGCGCAACAATTGATCCGAGCAATGTATAAACAAGTCCCACTCTACCTATGGAGCCTGCCACGGCTCCTGCCTTGACCATCCTGAGCGAATATTCGGAAATCATATTTATGTCTTTTACATCATCTTCGCACTGATTCTTGCATGCAATCCCCTTTTCAACCTCAACTGCGCATTCCTTGCAGAGCCCCCTTTGGCAGCTTTTGCAGACGCCTACGGCTTCCTTTTCTTCATGAAAAAAGCATTTCATTGCAATTAGTATGCTCCATCGTATTTCAGTTGCCAAGAGAATTATACCATAAATCTGGTCAAATCCAAACAAGAGAAACAAATCAGGCCGAGCACACCAAAAGTCAGTGAAAGCTCATAGCAGGTCCGCGACGCTGTTACTGAGCCATTGCATATCATTTTTTCGACCCATTTCTCACTCCACTGAAATCAAAAAGGGGTACGTTCTTCTTGATCTGGTGCTTGCGAGCTACGGCAACTGATGCTTCAGAGATATCTTGGAATGCATCGTGGTTAAGGAAGTCTTTAAGGATCTTTTCCGACTCTCTGTCCTCAGGAGCCTCCTGCCCTGTCGGAAATTGAGCCGTCTGCAGGAACACGCCACCATTTGTCAATGTTTTTCTGTCATAGCATGGGGCGCTTTTAATTCTTTCTTCTCCAAAGAAGTCAATATAAAGAGGCCCCAGGAATTGCGCCCAGAAAATGCCGGGCAGGTGCTCATTGAGTCTTTCCCGTTGAAAGTGAGATTCTTCAGCATCATAACGGGTTATGAATCCATAAAGTCCGCCCGTATAATCGAACAGGCTTTCTCCAATGCGCAGCAGCGGTTCTGTGCCATAGCCCGTTGAGAGATACTCAGATCCTATCCAAAAGGCAATTTCATTGAACAATGCATGAGCTCCCCTGTTCCAGCACACTATGATGAATATACGAAAAGGCTTCTCTTTCCACATATTGATGGTGTGACAGATAAAATTCGGATTTTTTCTCTTATTTACCCATATGCGAATTGCATCGTCAAGATTATTCCCCTCAAAGCATGCGCCTGTGAGCCGCGTTCGCCAGGGGTGAAAAACCCTATCCGGAACAAAAATTTCCCCCTGTTCAATCAGAAGATGGAAAAAATCCCTTGCTTTCTCCTCGGTGCTGAGATCCAACAATGAATAGAACTTCATATACAGCTCATATTTCACAGGCATTGCAGCATCGTCTCTCAAAGGCCTTCGCTGCTGCAGTTTATTGAGCTTCCCGGGGATTGCCGGCATGTGTGAGGTGATAAGGAACATTGCATGCTGCTTTTCAAACTGGTATGATACCGATTTATTCTCATCGTCAGAATGTCTGAAGCGGAACATGAGGATAGTCAATAGGAAGAGCACTATCAGTTGCAGATGGATCGGTATCCAGTTCTCGGGCATGGTAATCATAATTGATGCAATGAAGGCAGCCAAACACATAATCATGGCAGCAAAGGGCACCATTATCAATTTCAGTGCCCATTCTTTGAGCTTGCATTGTTCTTTTAAGTAACGCATGAGAGGGGTGAGAATCATAATAATCAGCGTTCCCATTGCCCCTATTGTCGCCATAATAATGAAAATAACAATTACAGAATGCATTGCTCACCTGACATCAAAAAGATTATGTGCCATCTATACTATCCTACTTTTTACAGAGCATCTGTAATAAAGGGCTGAATAATTCCGCTCAAATTGGATGAATTGCCTTGAAATCTAATGATGAGATTGCTTTCGTCGTCATTTTGATAAGAGCTGGTAGGTGCCACATTTATATCCCCAGAAGACCACGATCATTCTTCCCATTTCGCAAATCTGGTACTTTTCCATGGCGTGCCTCACTCCCCCGAGACCGGTTTTATCAGCCCTTTACTCATTCCATAGGCAGCATTCCATCCCCTCATGGGGCAGGCTATTTTCTTACCGTGAGCATGGGATCACCGAGCAGGATCGATCCGAGATACCATTTCCTCTTTGTCTTCTTTGCATCCTGCGGCATCTCGAAGAGGAGCATGGCTTTATAGGCCTCGCCGAATGACTCCCCCTTACCCAGGTGCTGATATATGACGCTTATGGAATTGATAAGGCCGGGCATGGTGGAGCCGAATACTTCAAGCCCGTCGCATGGGCCGAAAAGGAACCAGCCTCCCAGGTAATTCTCAGTGGTGTAGCAGCATGTGCTGCACTCCCCCATATTGTAGAAAAGAGCCCGCGGCTTGATCTGCGGGAAATCCCCGGTCTTGATTACTTCGCAGCGGCCCCTGTTCAATACGCCGATGCCATCCACTCCCTGGTTGTGAGAGACAATCTGAACAAATTCATATGCTTTCGCCAGCTCCTTTTTCAAACGGGGCGCCGTTGAGTCCTCCTTACCGTTGATCACCGTGACATTCTCTCCGTATAGTGCTTCCAGTCCCATGGTGGAATTGGCTTTCCAGGGATCATCGACAAAGGAGAGAGCGCCCTGCCTTTTCTTATATACTCCTCTCCGGTAACTATGGACTTTATCGAAATATTCCTTAATCAGCTCATGGGATTTTTTTCTCCCTGCAAGCGCCGTTGAAAGATTAGGGACAATGAAGCCGGCCCATATTTCAGGCCCACCTTGGGGCCACTCGGGAGTTTTCTCAATATCGGTGCCATTTTCAGCGAGCGCCCATGGGCCGTCGAGATCCATCAGATAAAGCGGGCAAGGACGGGAATCCATACCCTTTCTCAGCAGGGAGGGGATGGGGAGGTCTCCTATCAGAATGCATCCCTTGAGATTATTGTTCTGCTCTCCAAGGAGGACCTCTTTCATCTGCCGCGATGAGTGCCAGTCTTCCGCCCTTATGTCCACTTCGTAGCCTTCGAGGCGGAGATCCTTTTTGTACACGGAGAGCTCAATGCTCAATTGCCTGAACAACCCGGGCCTGATGAAGACCACCACTTTACCCTCACCGGCATGGGAGGGACGAGAGAATAAAAGGGCCCAGAGGAGCACCATGACTTTCACCATGGTGCCAGGGAATTTCATCAAGGGCTGTCCTGCAGATCCTGTTCCATGAGATTTCATATCCCGATCCAGTTTCTTCCATTAAGAGCATTGATCTCCGGCTCATCACCGATGAAATATTGCCCTCCGCCAGGCGTGGCGAGCATTTCCCAGTATGGCGCGCAACATCGCAGCATTTGTATTCATCAGAGTCTCTTTATCACTTCATTTCCTGCATATATTGATGAGATAACCGCCGCAGAGTGTGCGTTCGCTTCTATTTGGAAGTGCGACAGGTCCATGGAGCCATTCTCTACTGTGCAGCGGGGTTGTTTTCAAAGAGTCCCACTGTATTTCCCTCGGGATCGAGGCCTATGGCATAATATCCCATGCCTGGTATGGGGGCCCTGGAAACGATTATCTGGCCCCCCCGCTTCGTTATTTTCTCCGAGTAGTCCGCCACGCTCTCCACGAGAATGTAGTTTACCGGCATTGCCTCCGGCATGGGTTTCTTCATCATGCCCCCACCGGGCTGACCTCCCGTGTCGATCATGATATAATCGCCCAGCTCCGCTGACGCGGTGAATTTCCAGCCGAACAGGTCACCGTAAAAGCTTTTCATCTTCTCCACATCATTGACAGGAATCTCAAAATGACAGATTATATGGTGCATGTTCCCCTCCTAGCCTTTATGCTCCTGAAGATTTCTCTATCCACAGGGGGGAAAACCTTTTTAGGAGCCCCGGTGCACCCGGCCTCACAGATACGCCTGCCAGGATGATGGCATGCGCATTTTGAACGTCAAGAGGCACTCGTGGGCACCACGCAACAAGGGGTAATCATACTGGGTGATATCTCTGGATATACCAATCTCCTGACTGAAACCGAGCTCACCCATGCACGGTTCATTCTCCAGCAGATATTTGACGCGATCTTTGCCGCCACCGGCGAACACTTCATGGTGAATGAAATCGAAGGAGACGCGATATTCGCATACTGTGTGCACCCGAATAATCCTGAGCGTCTGCTCGAGGCTACACTCAATCAGATAAGAGCCTATGGACTCGCTTTCCATCGCACCCGTGAGAATATGATGGCCATGAAGTCCGCTATGGATACTGAGGGCAAAGGGTGTCACTGCGGAGCGTGCAGAAATATCGATAAGCTCTCTTTCAAATTCGTCATTCATTATGGAGAATTTGGCGTGAATCAAATCGGCCCGTTTGTGAAGCTTGTCGGCGGCAGTGTCATAGTGGCTCATCGACTGTTGAAGAATTCCATACCCAGCAATGAATACATCCTCATAACACAGCAGGCGCTCCAATACCTGCCTACTCCTGTCCGGCAGGAATTTGTGACAGGTACTGAGTCTCTTCCACATTTTGGCGATATACCTGTCGGATATAGACTAATGGAGTGGGCAACCGAGAGGCAGTGCCCGGATTCTGATAAAAGCTCTTTTCAAAGTGCGCCTGCGGGAATGTTTATTGCGTGGGATATTCGAGGTGTTGGGCTTTTCAGGAAAATTATTGTATTCTGTTCTGGATAATCTCCCTTTTTTTACAGGTTTTTATCCTGGTTAACAGAATTTTTACAAAAACCCTGCCGTTGCTTGAATTTATGCCAATTTATTTACTTTCATTTCACATGAAGTTAAGAGAAAATTAATACAGATTTTACAAATTATTCTTTCATGAAAAGGCTCCATGCGTGATAAATCACCTGGGAAGGGGAAGAGCATTTCTTTGCAGGGGGTGTGTACATGGAGATCGGGGGACAGACGCTCCAGGTGATCCAGAGACTCGGCCTGGCGGGCGGGGCCTATGTGAATTCTTCAAAGCCTTCCGGGGTGAAGGTCGCCGGGGAGAATGAGCAGAAGGACCTGTTCACGGGGACGGAAGACCTCGAGGAGCTTGAGGAGGAAGAGAAGGGCTCGAAGCCCCGGCAGGAAATTCCCGCTGAGTATACCACCCGTTTTGACGAAGAGAGGGACCTCACCCCCTACCTGCAGATTGTCGATGACATTGCGCGCTCAAGGGACGGGAACGGAGACATCAACACCCTGAGCGATACGGAGCGCCTCAACCTTGCGAGGGCACTGAGCGGCTACGGCGTCGATGTCCTTTCTAATCTCGAGAGCTCGAAGCTGAAGATACTCCTTGTGGACCCGAACAATCCCAATTCTACGGGCGGCATGAGCTGGCAGTCAAACGTGGAGGGTGGCTCCATTGGCGGTGGCTACATGCGCGGCGAGAAAACCATTTACCTGAACCAGGGCGAATTCAATCACCAGGAGGGCATCCAGGGAAGAACGGTGAAGAACACCCGCCATGAAGTGGGCCATGCCGTTGATGACATGCTCGCGCCCGACGGGCTGAACCCGAACAAGCGCTATTATGAATCCTCTGAAAACGGCGAGCTCCAGGGACTCTGGAGGAATTACACCGAGAGGATCAAGGACAACCCTGACACCCAGTGGGAGCAGTACGCAGACCGCAGCATCTTCGGACCCCATGAATACCTCGCCGAGGGCATAGCCCATTACCAGTACAACGATCTCACGAAGCAAGAGCTCCTTGAGAAAGATCCCGAGCTTTACAAAGTGGTGGAGCAGGTCCTTAATGATGCGAAGGACCCGGCCCTGCCAGACGAGCAGAAAAAGTCTCCCCTGGGGAACATTGCCGAGGGAATCGGCGACTTCGTGGGCGGCATCGCAAACGCCATCGCAAACGCCATCGGCTCAGTGATCAAAGGGATCGGAGATGCCATCGGGGGATTTTTCAGCGGGCTCTTCGGGAAAGGCGCTTGACGCTCACAGGCAATATCAGGACTCGCCTGGCGCGTGTGCATTGTGATAGTCCCGGGAAGGGAATAGAAAAGCTCAAGCCCATTGCTTTTGCCATCTTCAGGATAGTCCATCCATTGTCGGCTTTCATATTGATATCAGCGCCTTTTGACAGGAAAAATTGAAGCATTTCATATCTCACCGGGCCAGAACCGAGGGCCCTGTGAAGTGGAGTCCATCCCTGATTACTTTTTGCATTTGGCTCTGCGCCCATGGTTATGAGAAGTTCAGCCATATCCACTCGCCCTCTCAAAGCCGCCCAGTGAAGAGGGGTATATCCTTCAACGTGACAGGAATCTATCTTTGCTCCACTGGATATCAATAAATCTATTATTTCCTTGTGACTCTGCGAGTGCCCGCAAATGACTGCCTTGTGCTCCAGAAGTACAGGCTCCTCCCGGGCTTCCGCTACCTCAGCGATGAGCGGTTCGCCGAGCTTCCCGAAGAGGTACAGCAGAGCATCAGGACGGGCTCATGGTATCAGAAGGCCGGGGCAGGCAAATCTCTCGTGGAGGAAAATATGCCCGTCCCTGAAGGCGCTCCGTGGCCATCCGGTTCTTCCTCCCCGAAGAGCTCCATAACCTCTGGAACACTGCCGCTTCTTGGGAAGAAAGATTCCTTGCCTCCCTTCTCGCCGACTATCTTACCACCGAGAAGGTCTTCCACAATGCGGCCCTTCTCCACGGATTCTATTGACTAAAAAATACCGCCTGTGATAGACTTGTGTCATGAAAAAGAAAATCAGCGTGATGAGATATCGGCTTGAAGATGAAACAAAGATGTATCTCAATCTTACACTCGAGGAGAGAGCGAAGATTTTAAAGATGGCCTGCGCATCGGCCGCAAAGATCGCCCGCTCTCGAGCCGATTCAGAAGCTGTCTTCAGGTATCAGCAGCCTCCAGTCCAATCATTGGAGCCAATCTGGTCACGCTTGAGATGTGGTGGTAACAGTGAGAGAACCTCGTGACCCTGTCGAGCTTGCCCTTCTGTTTATTGAATTTCTTCAGAAAAAAGAAATGGAATATGCAGTCGGCGGCGCCATTGCTCTAGGCTATTGGGGGATCCCCCGGGGCACCATCGATGTTGATGTCACTGTATTTATAAAAATCGACGAAATGGATCAGCTTGTCGCGATTCTTGATGCCATGAGCTGCATATTTGACGCTGTTGAAGCCAGGCGACATGCAGAAGAGCGGGGGGCATTCAGAGTATTCTGTCATGGAATGAGGCTGGATATTTTTCTTCCTGATATTGAGCTTTACGAAAGCGCCAGGGCGCGCCGCAGGCAGGTTCCCCTGGAAGGCCGGCTCATATGGATCTGGTCCGCTGAAGATCTTATCATATTCAAGCTTCTCTATTACCGCCTGAAAGACCAGGCGGATATTGAGCAAATCGTTGAAATTCAGGGCAATTCGCTGGATAGTGACTATATCCGCACATGGCTTGTAAATATGGTGGGAGAAGAAGACACCCGCATCTCCTGGTGGGACACTCACAATATCTCTGCATAGGCCCATGATGCCGCAGAACAATTGCAGCCAATGCCTTTATAATGTCAGATGGATATACTTGATTGAAGAAAACAGCCCGCCATTATAATTTTGAATCAGTATCACGAAACTCTACCCTCTCGACGGAGGTTCTGCAGGCATTGATGCCTTGACCGGCGCGGTTTTCTCGAGCCCGGTTCGGGTTGAGCCATATGAGCAGGAGGTGCCCGTCAAGGCCACGCGGTACCCAATGGAATGGTGACAGCTGACAAAAGCTCTGTTGATTGTTATGATAATCACCGGAATAGATGGTGAATTTTCAGGGAGAGCCCGGTCAAGGTACCTGCATCCTTTCATTTATCTTGAGCTGAAGGATCGCTTCAAACTTCTGAAAGCCCATAACCGCGGCCTGGTTCCCTCCATATATTTTTCCGACTCGCCTGAAGAGGATCTGAAGGCATATTCAGGTGATTACCTGAGGGAAGAGATAGCGGCGGAGGGCCTCGCGCGCAACATACCGGCCTTCAGCAGGTTTCTCCAGACAGCCGCCCTGTGCAACGGCCTGATGATCAACTATGCCAATATTTCAAATGATGCCCAGGTTCCCTCGAGCACCGTTCAGGAATATTTTCATATTCTTCGCGATACGCTGATCGGATTTGACATTCCCGCCTGGAAAAGGAGCAGGAAGAGAAAAGCCATCACCACCTCGAAGTTTTATTTCTTTGACGCCGGTGTGGTGCGCTACCTTCAGAACCGCCCGGAAATAAGGGATAAGTCGCCGGAATTCGGGCAGGCCTTTGAGACCTTCATGGCCCACGAGGTAAAAACTTTCCTGGATTATAAAGGCACGGGTGAGCTCACTTACTGGCGATCAAAATCAGGATATGAGGTTGACTTCATCATTGACGATGCAGTCGCGATAGAAGTCAAGGCGAAACAGAATGTCTCCCCCAGAGATCTCCGCGGCATGCATGCGCTGAAGGAAGAGAATATGATAAAGCATTACGTGGCGGCATGCCTGGACGAGAGGCCGAGAACTGTTGACGGGATCCATATTCTTCCCTGGAAAGACTTTCTGCTCAGGCTCTGGAACGGCGATTTCACTTCATATGCTCAAACGCATGACTGAAGGTATCTTTGGATTTTTTTCACGGTTTGCTGCTGACTGGTTCTGCCATGGAGCCGGGATATGAGCGGAGGCATAGAGTGGCACACGAAATCATCATCACTTTTCACTCCATCAGCTCCATAGGATATGAGATCATAATACAGCGAGGCACTCTTCCTCTTCTTATATCCATCCGTGAAAGCCCTTGTGGGCATTTTCATTATTCCTTGGCACCATGCTCACTGTTTCAAAATGATCCTTCTAGAAGCAGGAGTCTTTTCCCTTGACTGGAAATTTTGCAGGCATATGGGGGATAGAAATCAATACTGCACCGATGTTATGCCTGCTCTCGCAGTGGCGGTTTTGCCTTTTTTTATGGCTGCGCTTATAGTTTTACTCAATCCTTCCCAGGCATCCATCGCGCTTTCCCTTGTTTTCGTTCTTATGCTGTCATATACGATGACTCTGATTAAATTACATAAGTATTCCCTCAAAAAGAGCCTGAAAATGGTATTTTTTGCATCTGCCGGCTGGATCTGCCTTCAACAATATTTTCTTGACCCCAAGCCATTCTGGTGGAGTTCATTTCTTGAACATATGAGAATTCAGGGTCATTTGATTCAATTTTTGCTGATCATACTTATTTATGGCTTTGTATTTGTGGTTGGCATGGAAAATGGCTTTGTTATGGGCGTATCCCTCATATCCAATATATTAGTGGCATGTCTGCCTGTATATATCTTTTGTTTGAACCAGGGCGTGACTGGTGGTTTCAAAGGATATGGAAATATCTTCATATTTCTTCCTTTTTTGTTGTTCGGTTTTCTGATGAGTTTTCTTGGTCATTATTACAAATGCAGCAAGCGAAGGCAAGTCGATAATGTGCCGTAATAAATTCACAATTCACCCCCTTGAGCACCCTTTTCTGAAATTTAACTGAACATAGGGGACAGTCTATGTTTTTCAGCGGGTTCTCGCGTTTTTGAATACCTTTCTTGAAATGTCACACTTTATCTGATACCATGGTGATGAGTTCAGAGAAACATGAACACGAAGAAAAAGAATTATCGTTTTTGGATTGTGGGGGCTGCACTCGTTGCATTGCTTGTCCCGGCATTGAGCGTATTGGAAAAGAAATCCTTTCATGCAAAAGTGTGCAGAGATTTCGTTGCTTACCTGGAAAAGGAAATACCAGGTATCAACGTTGTCGCTGAGAGCGATTCAGTCCTTCAGATTCAGTTCCCCGGGAACCCAGAGGAGAAGAAAACAAGACTCTCACTTCTCAAGCTTCACAAGAGGATATCCGAGTCAGAATCACAGAGTATTAAAGACCGCGAGGAGATATATGGCGAATTCGTGCAGATTCTCAAGGAATCCAATTGGCCTCTCTCGGATAACCCCGAGCACTACAGGATGAGGATATTCCCGCTCCTGATCACTCAGGATAAACTTGAAAGCATGCAGGGGTTAGGTGAGAAAGGAAAGGGGATCATAAACCGGAAGTTTGACAGCACAGGACTTTTCATCGTTTTTGTAATTGATTACAGCAACCATATGAGTTATATCGACAAGGAAGTCCTGAAAAAAATAAAGTTTCCAGAAGAGCAGCTCTACCCGGTTGCCATGAAAAATCTCCACATGCACTTCCCCGGAGAGACTGTCCGTAATGCTGTTGAGAAAAAGACTTATAGTTCTATAAAGATAATGGATGGCTATGATGCAACTCGGCTTCTTCTTGTCCCGGAGTATCTTATGGATGGGGAATCAGTGGCTGCCCTGGTTCCAGACAGCAACATTCTTACCCTTGCTCCACTGCCAGATAATGGCGACTGGAGTAGATTACAGAAACTAGCACGATTGGCAGATGGAGAGCCCCTGTTGAATAAGCCGATCCTTGTCACCAAAAAGGGATTTGAGTTGAAATAAGGGTTGTATACTGAGACCCTGAGAGACCGGACAGACGATCTGTTTAGAAATAAAGTTCCAGAGACTGTACAGGCGGATCACATTCTGATTGTTGCGGGGGCAAGAATTAATTATCTCAGTCAGGGACTCTCACGTTGAAAAATCACCCTGTCTGTGCTATAATGAATGAAATTACGGCTATATCATAACCATCCTGTCACTTTTATCGCACCATTTCTGCCCTGCATATGGTGATTCTGTCTCTTTTAGATAACTGGTCCAGGGAGGAATTAATAGGAAGCGAGATCCAGGCTCCCCCTGCCCTCCCAAGAAATTATACAAGAAATTTCCCGGCGAAAAGCGCTGAAAAGGATGAGAGCCCTCAATTCAATTCCTGATTCAGTTCAGTGGTGCAACAGACAGAGGAGCGGCAGTGACCGCTCCTCTGTCTTTGTGGTATAATCAAGGCAGGACTGTGCAGACTCTCCCTGGAAGTGATCGGCCCTCGGCAGGGCTTACCGGGGGAGCTGGGCGGGGATAATGACTGGGGATAAAGCCGGGAGGTAATGGGTCATGAAAAAGGTGAGAACAAGGAATGAACTGGCAGCAATAATAAACAGGGTGCCCGAAGAGAAAATACCGCTTGTGGCTGATATTCTTGAGCTTCTCATCACTGATGCTGAAAGGCGGGAGGATTATACCCTTCTTGAGCCGATGGAAGATGAAAGCCTCCTGAGGCCTGAATTCGTTGAAGAACTGAAAGAGTCAGAAGAGGCAGCAAGAACGGGTAATGTGATGACGCTGGAGGCATTCCTGAAAGAGCAAGCGCGATGAATGTAATTCTGACAGGTCCGGCGCAGAAAGATATAAATGCCCTGGCTCCCCTGGTAAAGAAGCGGGTGCAGAAGGAGCTTGTGAATATCGCTTCTGGTAATGCCAGGCTGGAGAAACTGGCAGAGCCCCCGCCCCGCTGGAAAGTAAGAGTGGGAGAATACCGTATTGTATTGACTCTTGACGCCTCCAGAGCAACGGCCACAATATTGAAAGTAAAGCACCGCAGAGAAGTATATCGCTGAGAGGAGCATCTTATGGCATACCACAGGAGCGGCAGTGACCGCTCCTCTTTGTTTTCCCCGGCAGGAGTCAGCATATTCTTAATGGAAGGAATCTGCACCTTCAGAGCTTGCCGGGGGGATTGATAATGAAGATAAAGTGGGGTAGAGTTATACTGAGACCCTGAGAGACTGGACAAATGATCTGTTTAGCAATAAAGTTCCAGAGACTGAGCAGGCCGTTCAAATTATGATTGTCGCGGGGGCAAGAATTAATTATCTCAGCCAGGAGCTTTCACATTGAAAAATCACCCTGCCTGTGGTATAATGAATAAAATTAGGGCTACATCATAACCATCCTGTCTCTTTCATCGCACCATTTCTGCTCTGCATATGATGATTCTCTGTCTCTTTTGGATAACAGGTCCAGGGAGGTCTATGGGGGTGAGAGCACAGTGCCGCAATTTATCCAGAGATGACCTCTCGTCACCATAGCCGATGCTCAACAAGACCCTTCACTCAGGAAGAATCCTGAATTTTGTATCTATCTTTTTGGGAATTCTCTTGTACATCTGCTACAAATGGCGGCTTTCAAGTGACAATTTCCTTAATACTCTCATTACCTTTCTCTTCGCTTCGCAATCTGTGGCACTCTTGATATTTTCCCTCATGTTTTCAAGCTTCATCAGCCCATTCGGTTTGAATTAGAGTTTTTCAGGGAGGAGTTGATTCACATAGGGCAGGCAACAGAGAATGTAACGGAAGAGAACAGTATTATACCAGGCCAGGGCCAGCAGCCACTTTTCGGATCGGTATGGAGCCACCTTCTCATTATTGCCGGATATCTCATGGCGGCGCTTTCCATCATATTTTTTCACCTCTCCATTGCCTCTCTGGCCCGTTTTTTCGCATTATCCAATATTACCTCAATTTATGAGACCAGACTTTTGTTCTTTATACTTGACAGTCCTCTGAAATGCACCCTTCTCATTCTGTGTATCACTTTTATCATTGGCCTGTTCTATCGCCGCCTCACAAAAGCCACCTATCAGAGCACAGCCATTGTGCTCATCATTTTTGTCCAGTCTGCCACAATTCTCCTGATATCATTCATAATGGCCGCGGCATTTATTCCCTGGCTTTCTTCCTTTAGATAAATTGCGATAGATTTCTAAACTGAGATCCGAAGGGATGAAGTTATTATTGAAAGGAGGGAGTATATATGGAGAACTGGTTCTGGGCGCGCTTCAATTTTTCCTTATTTTCTAATGATAGGTTTCATCATTATCATCCTCCAGCAGTAGGGAAAAAGGGGATGGTTGCGCCGAGCGACGGGATGAAGCGTCGATGAAAGAGAGCGTATGGTTCGAAGTCCCGGAAAACAAGGTGAGGTTTTAGAGGCGATTCTCATCGAGTTCCGGGCTATCCGCGGTTCGCTGGAGGAGATTGAAAGCAAGCGGGAGAGTTGATTAATGCAGGCAAGAATGGACTGCTTCGTATAAGGCTAAAAGGATCCTTACCTTGTTCATATAACAATTATTTACGGATATACGTATATGTGGTATAATGGGGAGAGGTGGTCACCATGGTGCGAAGTGAGATAATTCTCGAAGAAACCCAGAAGGACTTGCTTGACACGCTTGCTTTCATTCTATCGAGAAAGAAGAAAAAAAGAATTACCAGGGCGTCTCTGATAAGGGAATCAATAAATTACTGGCTGAGGAACGTGGGAAGAAAAGATCTTTCAGACAGCGAGCTTATTCTGCTTAATCCTACCCTCATGGAAGATATCAAGGCCGCAAAAGAAGATCTTGAGAATGGAAGAGAATATACTCATGAAGAAATGTTGAAAGAGCTGGAACGATGACCTACAGGCCAAAATATACCAGGAGGTGGGTCAAGAATCTAAAAAATACCTCTCAATAAAGAAAGACATTCTTTCCAAGGTTGAGAAGATTCTAGATGATCCTTATCTCCACTCGCGTGAATCTCTTCAGGGAAAATCCAGTGAAAGAAAACTGGATCTTACAGGATTACGATCAGCCACCGTGAGGGATAAATACAGAATCATATTCATTCTCTGCCTGGAATGCCAGGAGCTCTCTCTCAAAGAAAAAGGGATTTTTTTCTGTGAAACCTGTGAAGCGGAGATAGACTCCATGACCATCAAGTTTCTTGCCTTCGGCTCCCATGACGACGCATATTTTATGAAATGATGAAAGACTTCCTGAAAACGAGAAGAGCTACGACAAGAGGTTAATACCATATAAGAGGCCAGGGCGAAGGAACTCAAAAAGATTTGTTCATTCTGGAAAAGGAGGGTGATTACAGAATAAGAGCCCATTATCATGTGTATGAATACTTCAAGGAAATGATAAAATCTCTGGGTGGAGGGATCTGGAGAGGTGACTTGACCTCAAATGAAGTAACAATAACCTATATCAAATGAAGACAAAGTCTTTTCTTATCATAGTATGCTTTTTGTTGTCATCTATGCTTCTCATTCACAGTTCATGCTTTTCCAATTCAGAATCCGAGAGGCTCCTGCTGGAGGCTTCAAAACTTTTCAACGATGCCAGGGATAAGGAAAAAACCAGCTATCGGCAGGCATACGAAATGTATGAACACTCCCTTTCCCGGCTGGAATTAATTATCTCGGATTATCGTGACTCGGAGCAGGCAATAAAGCTTAAGGATGGCACAATAAGGGTAGGCCCTTATACTTTCAATCAATTCAAGGAAGTGTTCCTTCCCCAGGCCAGGCTGAGAGCTGATGCCGAAGAAAGTCCTCTCGCCTGCGCGCTCTATATCAATCAAAAACTCTGTGATAACTCCATAATTAAAGATGAACGTATTGCCGAAATAGCCGACGTCTATATTGAAGCCGGCCTCTATGGGAAAGCAGATGAGCTCTATGGGCTTATATCTGATGCCTCTTTCAGAGAAGGTACACTGTCCAGTATGGCGACAGGTTATGCGAAATCGGGAAAATTCTATCAGGCGCTGAATGTCATCCTGGAAATAAAGAGTGCCTCCTGCAAGGCTCAAACCCTTTCCAATGTAAGCTCTGAATATATGAAAGCGGGCCATAAGGATAAAGCATTGACGATTTTATCAGAAGCACTTGATGCCGCCGAGGCCATTGCGGACCCTGCTGAAAAAGCGAAAATGCTCACCGATATGGCAATCCATTACAACAACTATGGTGATAAAGACAAGTCCGCCGTGATATTTTCACAAGCAGTGGAAATTGCCAGGTCAATCCCTGGTCCTGATGCTCTCCCCTTATTTCGCTTCTGGGATCCAATGGACAAAACGACGTGCAGATCCAATACTCTGATGAAGATGACTCTGAAATATCTTATCACGGGCCGATTTGATCAAGTCCTCAAGGTGGCAGGGACAATAGACGACAAGTCTTACAGGGCCAATGCGCTCAGTGTCATATCATTTGCCTATCTTAAAAATGGCTGCAGAGATGAAGCAGACAGGATACTCTCTCAGTCTCTCGCAATAATACAGAACATTGATGACTCCGATGCAAAAGCCAGCCTGCTGGGCTCTATTGCTTTGAAGTTTCAGGAAATTGATCAATACGGCCGTGTTTTAGAAATTGCTGAGATCATGCCGGAAACACAAATGAAATCTCTCGCATTGGCGGCGGTTGCCTCTTATTATACAAGCTCAGGCCGCTTTAACCAGTCCCTCCATGTGGCTGAAATGATAGATGACCTTCATCTCAAAGACGGTTTATTGAGAAATATCGCTTCGCGGTATGCGGATTCCGGTAATTATAAGCGTGCGCTTGAGATTGCAGAATCAATATCGGAGAGCGATGAGAAAAGCCATGCGCTTTCACGGATTGCAGCAAGCCTGGCAAAACAACGAAATTATGAGGAGGCTTCTCGCATAGCCCGGTTGATAGAGGGAGACAATAACAAATGCTTTGCACTCAAGCTGATTGCAGCAGCATATGCCGAGTCAGGCCAGTATGAAAGGGCCTTGAGCACTGCAAGAGTTATTCCGGACAGGATGCAAAGGGACTATGCTTTGAGAGGGATAGCGAAGTGCTATGCTGACTCAAGTCTCTTTGAAAAGTCAATTCAAATGGTGGATAAGATCCATAACGTTGACCAGAAGGCCTTTTCGCTGGAGGAGATCGGACTGAAATGCATTGAGAAAGGTTTTTATGAAAGAGCATCCCAGATTGCCCTGATGATAGACGGTCTCAAAACAGAAACGGAATTTGCCGGAAATGGCCCCTTACGAAATCTTGGCATAAAATTTGCAGAGGCAGGGCAATATGCCAATGCCATTGATATCGCTGTAATGATAAGGAGGGGCGATGAAAAATTCGATGTGCTGTTTGAAACAGGGTCCATGCTTCTAAGAGCCGGAAAAAAATTGGACAGCACATCAGAAGAAATGCTGCACAGAATAGTGAGGAGCTTTGAGCAGCAGTGAATTCATGGATCATCTTTCCTGCTCCCGAATTGAGGTGACTTATTATCAGACTGGCGGCCATGTGTGTATTCCAGCCAATTCGATCACTCATTCCAGACGATCCCGATCAGGGATTC
>JAVHLM010000054.1 GCA_031082125.1 Candidatus Eremiobacterota bacterium | reverse complement strand
AAGTAGGCGCTTGGAGCAAAGCTGACAGATTGCATTTCATTGTGCAGGGGTCTCTCTTATCTGCCATCGGATCACATTTTTCCAGGTATTTCTTCCGGGGAGAACTTGATCCGGACTTATCTGCTGAAAGAGTAATGGCTGAGCACATCGACCTTCTGCGATGCCCAGGCTTGAAGGTAAAGGTGAAATATGCACGGAGCCATGTCGATAGATTCACTATTCAAAGAATATTCTTGTCACTATTGGAAAAATTGTTGTTACCCGGTCTTGACAACTCACTGATTAATGGGTATTATTAGGAATATTTTGCCTGCTGATATGAAAGCACGTGGTTTCAGAGGAGGTATATACCATTGAAGAATTCAGGAGGAATATGGAATGAACACAAAGGAGATTATGATTATATGCGGGCTCGTGCTTATTTTTTTCACCGCTGCGCCGGTCTTTGCAGATATTGACCTGACAGGGACTTTACCTGTGGGCAGTGCGGCAATGGAATCGCAGGCTGCCGCGGAAGCGCCTGCAGCAGCGGAAGCGCCGGCACAGGCTGTAACACCGCAAGCGGCTGAGCCTGAGAATGTGAAAGAAGCCCCGGAACCTTCCCTGCCCTCCTGTGGAGAGGGAAGCGCGCCTGCGGGAGAGACGGCCGCCACTTCGCCTGAAGCAGTCCCCGCACGGGAAGAGCTGGACATATGCCTCCCCCTGAAGGCGTCATTCCCCGACGCCCTTGACTCCATATCCACAAACAGATCACTGCTCACCCCCCTGGTGATGCCGGCCGACTCGCTTGTGCTGTCCCCTGACGCCACACCCGAGGAGATGGAAAAAGCCCGCCAGGCAGCGATGGAGGCTTACTTCAACAAGTGGAAGGTCTCTTTCACTCCTTACTGGTTCTTCTTCGGCATGCGCGCAGACCTGGAAGTCGGTGACCAGGCAACCAATGCAGTTCTCACCCCGGACCAGGTGAGCTCCATCCTCGACGGCGGCTTCAACGCGAGGCTTGACGTGAACAAGGGCCACTGGGGAGGCTTCATCGACATCAGTGACCTCAAGTTCTCAAAAAGCCGGTCAACAGTAAAATTGCAGAGCACCATGGGGATGCAGAGCTTTATCAATCACTACTGCCTCTATTACCGCTGCTCAGGCACGCCTGTCTTTGATTTCTACGCGGGGGCCCGATCCTTCACCTTCAACACCGACCTCACCCTGCATGCCGCCCCGTTTCCAGGCCGGACCATATCCAACAGCATCTCGTGGACTGACCCCATAGCAGGCGCAAGGATGACAGTTCCATTCTCCAGGAACTTTTTCGGCACCGTGGGAGCCGATGTGGGAGGGTTTTCATCGGACCACAACAGCTCGTCAATCTATGGCATGCTGAGCTGGGCCATCACTCCCAATATAGCCCTCAACGGCGGGTACGATATATTGTCCTTTGACTACAGCAGGGGCGGCTCGATTGCAAACCGTTTCTCCATGAAAGCCCAGATGACGGGGCCCATACTCTCCGTCGGTATTAGTTTCTAGATCTGCGGGATATTCAATAGGAGAAACATCATTATCCCGCGGGATTCTCATTATAGCGCAAGGGCAGCCACGAGCTGCCCTTTCATATTGGCAGCAAAGCCAAAAACACCCAGGCAACCAACCTGGACAACCCCGGCCAGTCGATACGCCAGGGCGACTGGTGCCTCATCAGCGGCGAGCGATTCAAGGACCACCCCGCACCGTGAAGCCGTCAGGCCGCATAGACTATCTGGCCATTGCGGGCACACCTCGCAATGGAAGTATCGCCCCTTTCCCTCACAGGATAAAATCGCCGATGTCGAGAGCGATGCCCAATGCTTCATTCAACAACTGGATCTTCACCGCAGAGAGGGTGCCGATGTAATTGGTCAATGCGGTCTTGTGCAGGCTCACCAGTTCATCGCAATGGATGCTGCTTTCATGCTTGAGTCCCTCATCGGTGCCGACGGGAACCTGGGTGGACAGACCGTCACGGGAGGAATAGACCGGGGCGCATATCACCGTTGAAAAGCGTGAATCCAGAAGTACCTGACGGCTTACCACCACGAAGACCCTGGATTTCTTCGGATCACGCGGGGAGGGGTTGAGAACACGGTAAAGCTCCCCCCTCCTCATGGAATCAGCTGGTAGGAGAGGACATCCTCGGCCTCGTCATTGAGTCGGTCAGCCTTCCGGTTGATTATATCCATATCTCTCGCGTTCTGCCGGAGCCGGAGCATCTGGCCGAGGTAACTGCGCAGGGCATTCTCAATGAACTCTGAGCGGCTCCCATGGGCTCCTGACTGCTCATCAACGGCCTTGAGGAGATCTTCGGAAAGTGTGATGGATGTCTTTACTTTCATACTACCATTATACGACCATATGTCTTCACTGTCAACAGAGCGCCGGCCACCGCTCCCGCAAGGATAGTTACAATGGATGGGCAGGTCAGTGCCTATCCATTGTAACTATCGCGGATCATGTCTTCCCCGATAGTTCCGCTCTGGGTATAAATTCGGAATTACTCATCAAATCTGAGCTCCCGAGATAGTTCAGTTGGCAGGAGAGCTTCCCATAGAAAAATTATTTACTGCAGCGACAAGAGGGGCACCCGTTGGCCCTGCCGGCTCGGGCAATGGCCGGGAGAGGGCAGAAACAGGCCATGGCTATTCTTTGAGAGCCTTCAGGGTCATTTTTATCATCTGCGCCTCTTTTCCGCCCTTCACGGGGTATCATGCAATGGGCTTAAAACCCATTCAATATGAGCTTTTCTTGGGGTTGTCCTTTTGCTTTTTATCTCTCAATATGGTATCATTATTACATGGATACGTTTGAGACCCACACCACTCACTCATTGTTCCTGCCAGATGAAGAGGAGCTTCTTTACCTCGCAGAGCCCTGCTGTCTTAAGGACCACGAGGACATGCTCCTCCTCCCCGAGCCCTATGAGCTCCCCGGGGAGATCATCTATAAACCGGAGCATATGGTGAAAATCACCTGGGAGGGGCTTATTCCCGAAGCGGAAAAGCTCACGGAGGATATCACCTTCGGCTCAATCGTCAATGATGAGCGCGCCTCACAGATTGACTTTACCCTCTGTGAAGCTGTTCGAGGCCGCCTGGCGCTTGACCTCACCATCGGCGCCTTTCTTGTGAATCTCAAGACGAAAGGAGTTGATCATTTAGGGTATCGCTCCATGGTGTCCTTTGCCGTGGAGCATCTCTCGATGTCAGGGCGCACGGCGTCGGAACTGATGCGCAACTTCGAATTTCTTAAGGTTCTGCCGCTCACCCGGGAGGCCTATCTCCAGGGGAGGATCGCCAGGAGCGCCCTCAGGCACCTCTTGAGGGTGATAACTCCTGAGAACGAGGCAGAGTGGCTTGGCATAGCGCAGAAGCTCTCGGTGAGCGGCCTTGAGCGGGAGGTGAAAAAGGTTCTTGCCGCAGGGGAGAGCGCACGGAAACAGTCCTCCTGTGTAAGAGATTCGCAGGGCCTGGAACAGCATTCTCAGGGCGCACAGGCTCCAGGAAGCCATGACAATGAGCTGACCCATAAGGCATGGACCAGCGCGGGCGCTACGGATTCCGGCAGTAGCGAAGAGAGCGATGGCATGATGATGCATTTCAGAGTAGCACCGGCACTTGCCCTCACCTGGGATTTCGCTCTTTCCTTCTTCCGCGACAAGGAGCACTATGACGGGCCTCTCGCGGGCTTCGTCGAAGCGCTCCTCGCGAACTTCCTGGCATCACGGAAGCCGGCTCCGGCTCCTCTCGATGACAGGGGAAGCCTCCCCTTGTTTTACCGGGCGCCTTTCATGACCCGAGAGCAGAGAGCCCGTCCCATAGGCGATCAAGAGGCAGTGCAGGAGAAAGGCAGCGATGGAAAGGGGGGCACCGATGATCCCTGGGAATCGCCGTGGGATATCTTTTTCCCTTCCTGGCTCGATGGGGAGGCAGACGGGGAGCCAGTGAGAGCCCTTGCCGCGAGGCTCATCAAAGCCGCGGCGATCCGCCAGAGGCTTGACGTGGCCACAGGGATGCTCCTCAGGGCGATGCAGGTGAGATCGCTCTTCACCGGCTTCGGCTATGAATCCGTCGAGGAATACGCCCAGGAGCGGTGCGGCTTCTCAAAGGCGCAGGCCCGCCAGCTCATCACGCTTGCCAATGGGTTCCGCCGCCACTCCCTCACCGAGAAGGCCTTCAGGAGCGGCACCATCACCAGGGAGCAGGCCCGCCTCATTCTTCCCCTGGTGAATTCCAAAAACGAGGAGGCCTGGATAGCCTATGCCGCTGGCGTGCCCACCATAGACCTCAGGGAAGAGGTGGAGCGTATCGCCCGGATCATCGAATATGACAGCTTCGTGCCGATAAATTATACCCTCCTTCCCGGCTTCCGCTATATCACTGATGAGAGATACCACGAGCTCTCCTTTGAGGTAAGGGACATCATCAGGACCGGGTCCTGGTATGGCGGCCCGTCGCCTGTGTCAGCGTGGCCTCTTTCCGAGGATGACGAGGCTTTCCTGGAAGCGCGGGACAGGCGCTTTGATGAGCCCTGGAAGCATTTCAATGATGTCGATGAATTCCTTGCCTGCGAGGCCGCTATGAAAATTGAAAAAAATTCCGTGCTGTGTGCGGGTGAGGCGGCTCTCGAAAAGGCCCGGGAAATCTGCACCATGCCCCAGGGCGCCAGCCCCGAGGAGACTTTTCTTATGGACATCCTCTCGGTAAAAGACCCCTCACAGGCGGCAACAGGATCGATGACGATCAAGTTCTTTCTCCCCGCTGAGCTCTATGACCTCTGGAACACCACAGCCACAGCTTTTCTGCTCCTCACTGCGCAGGCAGAGTCCACCCAGGCAGAAGGCGTCCGACCAGATTCATCCCATCCCTCCTATGCCCCTGTCCTCCCGGAAGAGAAATTCCTTGCTGCCCTCCTCGCGGACTACCTTGCTCCCGAAGGGAAGTTTCACAAGGCGACCCATCACCATAAAATTCTCAGGCGCGACAGGTTCCGCTGCCAGGCTCCCGGCTGCCGATGCCGCAGAAACCTCCACGTTCATCACATCATCAGGCGCTCTCAGGGCGGCACCGACGACCCCTGGAACCTCATCACGCTCTGCGAGGCCTGCCATCTTCACCTTCTGCACGGCCTGGGGACCCTCACGGTAAAGGGCAAGGCGCACCGCGACCTCACCTTCATATTCGGCTCCCTCTCAGAGGGCGGGCCCTTCCTTGTCTATGAAAAGGGCGTGAAGTCCCCGGCTGTCCCATAGATGGCAATTTATGCGGGGATAAAAGTACATGGGAGAATGGGATCCGGTTCATCGGATCATGTTTTCCACAGTATTTTCGTAACACCAGTCACCCTGGGCGCCTCGTTTACTGAAGAAAAAAGGAAAAAGGGGGACAGACTCCTAAATTAACAGGGTGGCAGCAGAGCGCCTGCAGGACATTGAGCGATATGGTGACGAGAACCCCGGGCGCAGGCCGGTTTCAGGTACAGCCACACACGGTACTAAAAAAACAGGGACAGTCCCCTTATGCAGGAAAAAAGCTTCCGCCCCTACATAGTGGCAGATATTGAAGGCACAAGCGGCGTATGGAAGAGAGAGGACACCATGGCGGGCACGCCGGGGTGGTGCCGCGCCCGCGTGGAGATGACCCACGACGTCTCGGCTGCTGTCGATACCCTCTTCTCCTGCGGGGCTTCAAGCGTGATGGTGAAAGACTTCCACCGTGACGGCTTCAACATAGTGCCAAGGCTTCTTGACCGCAGGGCAGTTCTGGTGAGCGGCTATTACCTGAAGCCCCTTGTCATGTACGGCAACCTGCGGCGCTCAAACAGGGCGTTCTTCATAGGGATGCATGCGGCGAGCGGCAACAGGAACGGCTTTCTCTCCCACACCCTCACCAGCAGGATAACCAGGCTTTCCATCAATGGAAACGACGTGTGCGAGACGCAGATTTTCGCCCATGTACTGGGAGAAGTAAGGGTTCCCGTGGTCTTTGTATCAGGATGCCCCGAGGCCTGCAGGGAGGCCAGGGAGCACCTCCCATGGATTGTCACATGCCCTGTTCCCAAAGTGGGAAGTTACCAGGCAATGACCGACTATGCCTCATTGGTGAGAGACCACCTCCGTGAGACCATTGCCGAGGCGGCGGCGCTGAAAAATCCCCAGCTTTATCGCCTCATCCCCCCCTATGAGGTGAAAATCACCTTCCGCGATGAAAAAACCGCAATGCGCTCCAGATGGAACTACCCTATTGAAGGCTCTACCGTCCGCTTTCACGCCGAGTACTCAGAGGACCTCATCTTTTCCCTCATCCGCATCGCCTATTTCTCGCCCCTCACGTGGAGCCTTCTCCCCTGGCTGCTCCCGCCCGTGCAATGGCTCCGGGGAATTGGAGACAGACTCTTCTAATATCCTGCGGAACACCTCTTCAAAGCGGAGGTCATCATCTTTTCTGCGCCTGCGGGGACCGGCAGTCCTCTCCCCCCTCTTTCTCGCCTTCCTGGCGAGATAACGCTCAAAAAGCTGGCGGTCAATAGTGCTGTCCCTGAAGATATGGCCATGATGATCAACTGGCATTGCTCCTTTTGCAAGCGCCATGGCAGCGACGCCATAATCGGCGCTTACTACGCAGTCACCTTTTTCGCAGTCATTGACCAGCGCGAAATCGACAGAATCCATTCCTTTATCAACAATAACGATCCGTGAATAGCCGTCATTGATTTCATGGGCTGTATCGGAATACATGATGACCTGCAGGTGATACCGGCGGGCTAAAGATACAATGATACCCTTTACCGGGCAGGAATCGGCATCAACGAGGATTTTCATTATCCACCCTTTTTCCTCATGATTCCCCTGGGCATGCGAAGGTATTTCCCTGCTGGTGAGAGAACCACCGAGGATGACGACACAGGAACTCCTTGAACATTTCATCATGTTCACTTCTTACCCCTTCATGAGCGGGCTTGCCCTGATTGCCTTCCTTCTCTTTCTCACCTCCCTTCCGCTTCTCGCCGCTTCACTGAAGCAGGTAAGGAGAAGCACGTGGCTCCTTCTTGCCGCCATAGGCGGTATCTCCTTCGCTCTCTGGAAATGGTACATGCCCCATTTCCCCCTTGTGGTCGATGACCAGTACTGCCACCTTGACCTGGCCTGGAACCTCTGCCGCGACAGGATTTACCGCTTCACCCTGGTCGGTGACCTGAATCGCTGCGAGATTCCTACTTTTTCAGGGGCATGGCCGCCGGGATATCATTTCATACTCTCCCTTGTGTTCAGCCTCTTCGGCCCCTCAGAGGAATGGGCGTACGCTCTCACCCTTGCCTTCAGCCTTCTCTCCCTCTTCTTCTTCTTCGCGGTGGTCTACCTTCTCACTGAGAACGAGAGGGCGGCTCTCTGGGGAGCTTTCCTGCTGATGACCGTGCCTGTTTTCATAAGGCTTTCAGCCACCTGCACGCTTGAAATGTGCTCCCTGATGTTCTTCCTGATTACTGCAACCATGGCGCTCCTCTCCCATAGAAGCCCTTCCCTCAGGACCTTCGCTTCACTTGCCGCAGTCGCCGTCTATACCTGCTATATCAGGCCGGAGAATATCATTCTCCTCGCAGCATGTGCCCTTTTCTTCATCGTGTATTATTACAGGGGCGTCGCAAAGAGCCTTCTGTTCCGACGTTACATGCTTGCCGCCCTCCCGGTGCTCCTTCTTCTCATCCCCCTGGCAGTCATCTATTATTACACTTTTGTGTATCTTGGGCCCCCGGGATGGAACAGCGCCACCCTGGCGCCGGGGAAAAACCTGCTGAGACACATAGGATACAATGTTTACTTTTTCTTTGGCCAGTATGGATCGCTCCCTTTCATGCTCGCATTCATCACCGGCTGTGTAATCCTTGCAAGATACGACGGGATAGTGGCGAAAAGGGGGGTTGTAGCGGCATTTTCAGCCTTCTGGGCGCTCCTGTGCCTTGTATTTTATTCCTCTTATTATCTGGGCAACTTTTCCCTCTATACCGGCTCTGACCGCTTTGCCATCGCCATCTATCTTCCTCTCTGCCTGATCGGGGGAATCGGGCTCTCAAAGCTCACCTCCTCGGGAGAACTCTCCACCGATGCGGTGGTCACGGTATCGCTGGCCCTGTTTCTGCTCTGCTCGTCAAAGGCTCCCCTGGACAGCATCAATGCCGATCATTTCAGCTTTTCGGCCTGCAGGGAATACTTTTATTTAAAAAGCCTGAACCCAAAATGCTTTGACAGGCGGGA
This sequence comes from Candidatus Eremiobacterota bacterium, assembly GCA_031082125.1. Classification (NCBI taxonomy): domain Bacteria; kingdom Bacillati; phylum Vulcanimicrobiota; species Vulcanimicrobiota bacterium. Next base: position 10,189 of record JAVHLM010000054.1, on the reverse strand, counting down.
TACCGTTATCTGCTATCACACGCAGTCCAAGATATATTTTCTGCTGGGCCTGAAGGCCATGTCGATCTTTGTCTTCCTCTCGGTTGAAAACCCTCCGGAGAGGGCCGTCCTGTTCGCTGATGCCGACTGGTTCTCCCCCCCCCAGTCAGAAGCTGACGCGAGGGCATACGAAGTGCTCACACAGAACTATACTTTCGAGCCCCTCATGGTAAGGAATGACGAGGGAGAGCAGCCTATAGGCTTCTACAGGCTCCATAGAAAATAGCAGGCTGTCCTTATGTTAACATTTTTTTAAGATAGGGGCAACCTTTTTTCCTCCCGGGTATGCTACTATGAAGATCACTATTATAGAGGGGGGTTCATCCATGGATTCAATAAGCAAGGGTATACAAAACCTGCCGCCTTCATCAGCGGAAAAGGCGGCCCCGAGCAGCAGGGCCAGCGAAGAGCCATCACTTCCCGGCGACAGTGTCACCATATCGGGCGCTGCATCAAGGGGAAAGACACGCCGGACACAGTCAGTGAAGGCCGAGAAGGCTCTTGAAGGTCCCAAGGCGGCCGAATCGAAAGGAACGCCGGTCGTCTTTGCCGACTGCATCGGGCAGATAACCCACCTGGGCATCCAGGTCGATGGGGGTGTCGCATCAGACGGGAACATGGGCCGCGAAGTCTTCAACACGATAAAGACTCTCTTCAGGGAGCTCGAGGGTGACACGAAATTCACCATTGTCTGCGACAGGGATACCGATGTGAAGAGAATCCAGTCGATGATGAAGGAAATCAACCTGAAGGACCCGGAGCGCGTGAGCCTTCTGCGCGCTCCCTACGACATCACCTCGTGGATGCGCGACAACATGGTGATGGAAGGCGTCCCTGACAAGCCGGGCAAGGCCATCATGATCGACAAGGTGCCCTTCCAGAGCCATGATCATCCCAACCTTCCCAAATGGATCGCCGACAACACTCCCGACGTCATCTACGTGAAAGACAACCACCTCCGCACCGACGGGGGAGACGTGGTATCGGACGAACATAAAGCTTATGTGGGCTATGATTCCATCTATCTCACGGCTATGAACCTTTACAAGAAAAGCCCCCTGGGCATCACCACCTTCAGCGCCGCAGGGCTTGAAAAGAGCCCGCCCGTCTTTGAATCGTCACATTTCTCAAAGAAGATTGTCTTTGACGAAGTGCCGGCCCACAGCCACCTGCCCAGGTTCCACCTTGAGGACAACCCCGAATACAAGCCCATAAGGACTCTCATGGGGCAGGATCCTGAGAGGGCCTCAATCAGCCAGGCGGTGAGGTATTTCGAGGGAAAATACAGCAAGGAAGTCGTGGTCGTAGGCGACGACGATCCCTCAACACCGGCCAAGGAAAAGCCTGCCACCTTTCATATCGACATGGGCGTGACGCCGGTGGACAACACCACAGTCCTGCTGGGAAGCCCCACAATGGCCATGAATATGATCCGGAGCTGGTCCCCGGACAAGTACGCGCAGGCCAATGCCTCGCTCCAGAGGGAGACGGGACTCAAAGGGGACATACTTGGCGATATAATGGCCCACAACAGCGTGGCAGATCCCAAGGACCCCTCGGTGATGATGATACAGAACAACTTTGACAGCCAGGAGCGCAAGCTCAGGAAAGCCGGCAAGAACATCGTAAAGCTTCCCTACCTCGAGGGTGACAACAGGAAAAGAACGCCCTGGATAACTTACGGTAACTGCATCATGCAGAATTTCACCGCCAAGGACGGCAGGCATGTGAAGAATGTATTCCTCCCCGTGTACGGCATACCTCTTGATGATGTCGCCAAGGAGACTTACATGGCCCAGGGGTTCAAGGTCGTCCCCCTCACCCTGGCGGCCTTTACTTCCCTTGCCGGCGCCATAAGGTGCATGTCAAACTACCTGGGGAGATCAGAGGCAGTATAAGTGATTGAAAAGCCGCGGGAGAGCGAGCTGCCCCCTGCGGCTTTATTATTTACCGGGGGACCGGGGGAGAATCGAGGAGTGTATGAAAATTCTGTTCTATCTCATCGCAGGCGTCATCCTTCTCTTCATTGCCCATGAAGTATTTGCTGCGGGTAAGCCTTCAGAGCCCGCAGTGTCCGTGGTGAAGCACCCGGCCTGGGCAGAGAGCGCCGTCATTTATGAGCTGAACACCAGGCAGTTCACCGCTCTGGGAACTTTCAAGGCCATCATCCCTCGCCTCCCGGAGTTGAAAAAACTGGGCGTGGATATCATCTGGCTCATGCCTGTCCACCCCATCGGCGTCAAAAACAGGAAGGGCACCCTGGGAAGCCCCTACGCGGTAAAGGACTATTATGCCGTGAATCCCGAGTTCGGCTCCAGGGAGGACTTCAAGAGCCTGGTGCAGGCCGTTCACCGCGAAGGAATGCATGTCATCATCGACATGGTCGCCAATCATACCGCCTGGGACAACAGCCTTATCAAGACTCACCCCGAATGGTACCAGAAGGATGCCTCAGGGAAGATCATCCCCCCCGTGCCTGACTGGGACGATGTGGCAAAACTCGACTATGCGCAGGAAGGCCTCAGAGAGTATATGACAGGCGTCCTTAAATACTGGGTGAAGGAGATGGGTGTGGACGGCTTCCGCTGCGATGTGGCTTCAATGGTGCCGGCCGATTTCTGGGAGAGGGCCCGCGCTGAAATTGACGCCATAAGGCCCACCTTCTGGCTCGCCGAGGCCGAGAGCCCCGGCCTTCTTGAAAAAGCTTTCGACTGCGATTACGCAAGCGAATATTACGTGCTTTTCAACAGCATTGCCGCAGGGAAGGCAAAAGCCTGCGAGATCCCTTCGCTGATGGAAACCGACTCAATGCGCTACCCCGCAGGATCGTGGCGTATGCACTTCACCTCAAACCATGATCAGAACTCATGGCGTGACACCGCCGTCACGAGGCTTGGCGAGAAGGGCGCCGAAGCCTTCGCAATGCTCACCTATGCGCTGCCTGGAAGGCCCCTTATCTATAACGGACAGGAGACAGGAAGCACCCATAAGCTGGAATTTTTTGAAAAAGACTCCATCACCTGGAGGGAAAGCGCCTTCAGAGAGATGTACGGCAGGCTTTCAGAGGCTTACAGGAAGCATCCTGCCCTTTACAGGGGTGACTGCAGGGTTTTAGACACTTCCCGGACCCCCGAGGTGCTTGCCCTGGTGAGAAATGACAGCGCCACGTCAGAAAACGTGCTTGCCCTTGCCAACCTCTCGCCGGAAGCAAGGACCGTAAGCCTCGATCTCCCGGGGAATCCTGAAGCCATTTACCGGGGCGTCACCCCATCAAAGGAAAAGGGCCTCTGCTCATTCAGGCTGGGGCCCTGGGAGCACGGCCTCTATCTGCTGCAGTGAGGATGAGGGAAAGCTCTATGAAAGTCGGGCTCATTGCAATCATTCTTCTGCTGGCCGTAAAAAGCTGCTGCTGGGGAGAGGCCATGCGGCTCGAGGAGTGCATTGCCACAGCCCTTGCCAACAACCTGGACATCAAGCAGGAAGCCCTCGTTCTCAACATCAGCATGTATCAGGAGAGGGCCGTGCGGTCCCTCTTCTATCCTACCCTCTCACTTATCGGCTATGACATTTACCTGAAAAACAACCCGATAATGAGCCGTTACGGCGGCGCGATAATGAAACAGCCCCTGTACACCGGGGGAAAGCTCTCGAACGATGTGCTGGCCTCCAGGGAAAACAAGAATGCAAAAGCTTACAACCTCCGCACCACGGAGCTTTTTGTCGAGAACCAGGTCTTTGACGAATACATGAACTGCCTGAGATACTGGAAATTCTGCAAGGCTTACGAGGATGCCCTTGAAAAGGCCGTGACATGGCTTGAGTCGGTGAGGGATGAGGTGAAGGCCGGAAAAAGGGGAAATGAAGACATCCTCCGGTGGCAGGTCCTCATAGACACCTACAAGGAGAACCTTGTGAACGCCAGGAAGAACAAGGCCAATTCCGAGGTGAGGCTCAACACGCTCATGAACCGGAACTGCTCAGAGCCCATTGAAGTAACAGACAGCCATAACCTGAGGTTTGAATATGCCGATTTCATGATCCGCCAGAAGATTTATACTGAAGAGCAGATGCTGGAGATGTACAATGATTATGCTCTCATATTCAGCCCCGAGTATAAGAAAAAGCTCTCAGAGGTCCTCGTGGCGAATTACAGCCTTCTTTCCGAGGAAGCGACAGTGAAGCCCACCGTCGATATCCTGAGCAACTACTACGGCCGCTCTCTCCCCATCGCTGGAATGAACAGCAGCTGGGATACCGGCCTGTACATGAGCTTTGATCTTTACAAGCAGCAGAAATATGAAAACATAAAGATAAGCAAGCTGCAGCTTGAGTTAAGCAAGGTCAAGGAGCAGACCTACCTGCGGAACCTCAGGTCCGACGTGAGGACCCTCTATACGAGCAACGCCTCCAATAATGAAAAGGTGAGCATCCAGAGAAAGCAGCAGAAAACTTCGAGGCAGTACCTCAGGGATATCTCGGAGCGCTACAGGAAGGGCACCGCTTCAAACCTGGATGTCGTCGAGGGATTCAACTCCTTCTACTCCAACCAGGTGGCCCTTGTTGACTCCATCTACAACGCCTTTTCGGAATATGCCAACCTCCTCAACAGGATCGGTTTCTCCTTCCTCTACACGAAGCCGGCGCCCAACCTTTACTGGCGCTACAGGGAGCATGGCCTGAAGCTTGATTATGATCTGAAAGCCCTCGATGATCCCGCTTTCCGCTTTATGGACGACAGCAGCCTTGAGAAAGTAAAAGCCTTCCTGATGGGAAATCCATCGCTTATCAAGGCCCATGACAGGACAGGGCAGACAGCCCTCCATTATGCGATCGACAGGGGCTATGTGAAATACGCGGAGTTTCTGCTCTCAAAAGGCGCCGATCCCAACGCTGTCAACTACCTTGACGGGACTCCCATGGTGCGGGCCATCTGCTTCTGCCCTCCCGAAGGCAGGCTTGCCATGGTGAACATGCTGATTAAATACGGAGCCGACGTGAACAGGGTCTCCCATCACTACACGCCGCTCTGCTGGGCGGCAATGAAAAACTATCTTGACGAGGTGAAGGCCCTGGTCCTCGCCGGGGCGCAGGTGAACGGCAGGGATGCCTATCTTAAGAACACGCCCCTTCACTTTTCAGCCTTCTGGGGGAAGGTGGAGATGGCCAGGTTTCTGCTGGAGCACGGCGCTGATCCTTCCCTTGAAAACGCCGACGGCCTCACGGCATCGGACCTTGCGTGGCAGTTTGAGCACTGGGACCTTGTGAAGTTCCTCGAGACATGGGAGTCCGGGGGGAGCCGAAAGTAACTGCCCTGCTCACTGCCTGAGCTTTTCCAGGTTTTCCACCACCTTTTTCGCTGTTTCCTCAGAAGAAGCCGGGTTCTGACCGCTCACGATCTTTGTGGCTTCCCTCCCGTCAAGGCGGGCTTTCTGGTCGCTTTCCACCACAAAGGGCGCGAAAAGCACGTCGCCCTGACGGTAGGAGGCTCCCATAGCTTTAAGGGTCCCTTCGAGCTCGAAGGGCACTCTGCCCCACAGGCCGGCGGCCTTTTCCTCCGCCTCGGAGAAGCCTGTAATGCTGATAGCCTTGGGAAGACTTTCCCCGGCTAGCCTCAGAGCGGCGAATGCCGCGGGCCCATGGCATACGGTGCCTATGATGAGCGAGGGATCTTTCAGCGCCATGGCAAGCACGATACCTGTCTTTTTCGATGTGGCGAGATCCTGGAGCACCCCGTGGCCCCCCGCGATGAAGATAGCCCCGTATTCCCTCAGGCCGGGGGCCTCTATCTTCTCAAGATCGTGGGGATGCTTCAGCTCCGCGGAATTATCGAGAAGAGCCCTGTAGCGGGCGGCTTTTTCCTCTCCGCCGGCCCCCTGGGCCGACAGGCTTCCCCTGTCAACATGGGGTGGCCTGCCTCCCGCCGTTGCCACATCAACCCTGTACCCGGCTTTCCTGAATATTTCCAGGGGTACGGCCACTTCCTCGGCCCAGTAGCCTGTCTCCCTTCTGGTGCCGTCCTTGAGGACAAGCTCAGGAGCTGCCGTCACGATGAGAAGTATCTTTTCCCTCCGGACTTTTCCCGCCACAGTGCCATCGGCAGGCTTCCCCTCCCGCCCTGCGGCAGAGCTCCCTTCCAAAACCGGGGTGGGCTTTTCATCCCTGCCCGCTGAAGCCTTGCCTGCAGGCCTGAAATCCTCGCGGGTCGGCGTGAACATGTCCAGGATGCGAAGCCTCTGGGAAAGGGGCACCATCCCGTGACGGACATTCGAAGGGACGATGTAGCAGTCTCCCGTGCCGATTTCTTTTATCTTTTTGCCGACCTCGACCTTCGCCTTCCCATCGAGGATGAAGGTGATCTGATCATGGGCATGGCAGTGGCACTGCAGCTTCTCTCCGGGCTTCGCGGGCCGCTCTATCTGGAGGAGCACCACGGTGAGCCTGTCGTTAAAGAAGACCTTCCTCCTCATCCCCTCGCCGGCAGATTCCCAGGGGACCTCGTCATTCTGAAGAATGGCCGGGTTTACGGGAACAAGGGGAGCGAGCTCGCGGTAATCACGGGGCAGGACTCTCTCGTCGGTGAAGACCGGCGAAGGGCTCTGATCCCCCGCAGCAGCCGCAATACCGGTGATTGCGGTGAACATGAGCATGGTAAGAGCAAATAGGATTAATGTTCTCATAGTACCTCCTCTCAACAGCAGAGCTTTCTCCTGGATTCCTTCACCCAGGGGGGGCACGATCCCTTCCGGAGGGGAGATAAATGACAAGGCACCCGCACCGGTGAGGCGCGGATGCCTTATCCCTTGTGTCTTCAACGGGACTGGCAATCTATGGAGGCTCAGCGCGGTGTCAATATGACATTCTGTCCCTGTGTATAAGTGCCGTTCTGTCCCGGCGCATAAGTGCTGTTCTGTCCCGGCGTGAAGGTGCCGGCGGGGAATGGCCCGTTATAAGGCATATAGCGGTGCGGGGTCTTCAAGTAGGGATTCTGCTGGACGGGAGAGCTCTGGGGGACTCCCGATTCAGAGCGGACGTTGAACACGCTCTGCCCGTTATTGACGGCGGGGTTATTGAATATACTGGTGACCTGCCCGGGTGTATTGGAATTCACGGTGGAGTAAATAGCGTTTATCACTCCGTTCATGAGGGCCTGGCTGTCTGTGGATCCCGACGCAGAATTGAAGATCGCCGATGGGCCGCCCACTGCATTGAGTATTCCCTGTAAAGCACTGTTGCTGTTGACTCCGTTGATAATCCCGGAGTTACCCGCCAGGGTGTTTATAAGTCCATTGATATCCTTGTTGCCCTGCAGCAAGGTGAAGATCTGCGAAAAATCACTGTTGGAGGTAATCTTTGACAGGTCTATTGAGATGTTGCCATTATCCGCCCAGGCCGCAGAGCCCATCGTGAGGATAATCACTGCAATCACAAGCATTTTTCTTACCATTGTCTGTATTCCCCTTTCATTTTTCTGCTGACGTAAGAGTATACCAGGCAGAAGAATTTTTATTCCCGCCCTCCGCGCTCCCCGAACCCTGCCCGGGAATCCCGGGCCTGATATCGTTTCAGCGGGGCGCAGAGCACCGGATGGGGTTATGCCTTCTGCTTGAGGATATCCCTGATTTCACCGAGCAGCGCTTCTTCCGTGGAAGGCGCGGGAGGAGGCGCCGGCGCTTCTTCTTTTTGCCTTTTCAGGCTGTTCATGATATGGATGACACTGAAGATTGCCAGAGCGATTATCAGGAATTCCAGTATGGTGTTGATAAAAAGACCGTACTTGAGAGCCACCGGAGGCACATCGCCGGCTCCCGGCTTCAGCACTATCGAGAGATCCTTGAAATTGACGCCTCCTATCAGCAGGCCTATGGGAGGCATCACCAGGTCATTGACCAGGGAAGTGACAATCTTCCCGAAGGCGCCGCCGATAATGACACCCACTGCCATGTCCACCACATTTCCCTTGGTGGCGAACTCCTTGAATTCACTGAAAAATGACATAGATATCCTCCTCTTCCATGCAAGACATTTCGTCGAACTCCAAGATTGTACCAGGGATTCACCGGGAAGTCAAATTCCAGGCATTGGAGAGCCCTGCAGAAGCATTTCCCGTTCTCCATGGAAAGGGTGCAGAGGGAAAGGTCAGGAAGGTGCTTTGGAACTCTCAAAGAAGTTATGAAAAAAGGCTCGCGATAAGTCCACAAGGAGGGTACCCTGTGAGAAAAATTCTTTTCATCCATTTGCTTCTTGCCTTCATATGCTGCCTGCCCCCGGCCTTTGCCGTTGAAAAAAGTGCAGTGCCCGATATCATCTACATCAACGGCAGGATTGTAACCCTTGACAATGCGGGCTCCACTGTGACCGCCGTGGCGGTAAAGGACGAAAAGTTTCTGTCGGTCGGCAGCACCGACGAGATAAAGAAGCTCGCGGGTCCGTCAACAAAGCTCGTGGACCTCGGCGGAAAGACCGTAGTGCCGGGCTTCATCGACGCCCACACCCACCCCATGGAGACCATCATGCTCAAGGATGGCTGGGTTGATGCCCGCTATCCCAAGTGCCCCTCGGTGAAGCAGGCCCTCGCCAACATCGCCGCCTGGACGAAGAAGACTCCCAGGGGCCAGTGGATCTTCGTAGCCTGCGTTTCCTCAAGCGAGAACAAGTTCGCCGAGAAGCGCCTCCCCACGAAGGCCGAGCTTGATGCCGTTGCTCCTGACAACCCTCTCTGCCTGGCCAATGGAGCCCATATGGCCGTCGTCAACTCGATGGGCTTAAAAAAGCTCGGCGTCAAGAAGGGCGTGAAGACCCTCAATGGCGGCGCAGGCGTCATTTACGACAAGAGCGGCGAGCCCAACGGCGTGCTCACCGACGCAATGGGCTCGGTCCCCGATACTCCCACGGCGGCCCAGCTGGAAAATTATTATACCGGCGGTATCCAGGATTACTGGAAGAAGAACGGCTTTACCTCGCTCATGGCCATCACTCCCTCGGCGGCTCTCCCGGTCCTGAAGGCCGTTTCCCAGAAGGTGAAGCCTGACATCCGCTACACCGTGGCGGTGTGGACAGAGGCAAACGGCGATGGCATGCCCGAAAACCTCGCAACTTTTGACTTTCCGAAGGACGCGGACCCGGCATATTACACATTGGGCGCCATCAAGGCATGGGTGGACGGCGAGAATGACTGCCGCACGGGCCTCATGTATGAAAAATATGTGGGGCACTACGATACTGACCCGGCCGGCGACAAGGGGACCCTCGTGATGCCCCAGGCCAATGCTGACAAGTTCACGGAGATTGCCAATAAGAACGGCGTCATCTCTATGCTCCACTGCTCGGGCAACAGGGCCATGGACATGGGTCTCAATGCCTATGAGAAAGAGCTGAAGACCAGAAAGAAAGAGACCATCATGCGCATCGAGCACTTCGGCATGTTCCAGATGAGCGACGAGGCGCTCAGGCGCGCAAGCGCCCTTGCAAAGCAGGGGCTTCATATATCGGTGCAGCCCACGTGGCTCCTTGAGCTCGTCAAGGCAGACTTCGAGAACATGGAGGGGAAGCTCGCAAAGACGGGCTTCAGGTTCCGCACGATGATAGATGCCGGCCTCGAACCTGCGGCGGGCACCGATATGACGGGAATCTACCTTGCCAACATCAACCCTTTCAGCGCTATCTATGCTTCGGTGACGCGCAATTCCGACAAGGGCCTCTTCGAGCCCCAGGAAGCAGTCACCGTGACGGAGGCCCTCAAGATGTGGACCGTCTGGGCGGCGAAGTCGATGGGCGAGGAAAAAGTGAAGGGCTCCATCGAGGCCGGCAAATATGCCGACATGGTGGTCCTCTCCGACGATGTCTTCACGATGCCCCCCGAGGGACTCAAGAACGTGAAGCCCCTCAAGACCATCCTGGGGGGCCGCGTCGTGTACGAGGCAAAATAAGAAAGCCTGGAATCCGGGCCCTGGGGTTGTCAGGGCCTCAGGGTCCGCTGATTTTCGTTCATGGCCTTTCCGAAACCACTTTCCGGGGAATCGACAGGCAGGGTCACAAGCCATAAATTTTTTTCCAAGAAGCACATTCCGCCCGGCTTCAGCCAGGTCTGAAACGCGGGGAAACCGGCCCAATCCGTCGCTCAGTGCCGCATTATTGCCTTCAGACTCATTTT
>JAVHLM010000053.1 GCA_031082125.1 Candidatus Eremiobacterota bacterium | reverse complement strand
ATTACCAGTAATTTTGACTGGGATTCTTGTGGTATGGATAGGTGGGACGGGGCAAGGGAGCTTTTCCGGTTAAGAACAGGCACGTGGAGAGCCACTTTCGAGGTATATAAGATATCTCAGGTAATTCTTATCACCTGCATCAGGCAGAGGAAAGAGGCTTACCGCTCATTAATAGGAAGCTTGATTTCGGCCGCCCCCGGCCTTCCTTTGTCAGGAATATGCGAAGATAAAAGCAAAAGGTCGTCCAGGGCCTCGTATACTCTTTTTTCTCCGTCCGGATTTCCATAGATGACCTTCCCTTCATCACGCTTATAGGTCATTTTTCTCAATGATATTGGCGTGCGAACCAGGTATCGTGCCGCTTTCTCCCTGTTATCAAAATCCTCAGGGTAAAGAACTCCGCTGAAATGCACGTTGTACCCAGTGGGGCATCACTAATTCACAAATCATAGATTTGGAATTAGAAAAAACCGGAGTTATGCCAGCTCATTATGAAATCAATACCTCTGCAATTGAGCAATTATAACGGCTTACGGGCCACCACGGAATAGGTATTCGGCAATCGCTTTTTATATTCCAGATCCATCTTCGACATCCCGCCCCAAAACGGTTCCGGATGCTCCTCCAGAGCCTCGATACGCAAACCCGTGCTGATGAGTGTCGTAACCGCCCGTCCTACCGGCCAGATTTTTTCATACTTCGGGGTCTGTTCGGATGCGGGTTTTTCCAATTCACCGATATATTCCGACGACCATCCCTTCGACTCGAAGGCCTCCTGCGAAAAATAATTCCCATAAACAGAATCGAGGCGAAATTCCGAGGCCTCGAGATCCATGCAGTCCAGAATCGGATGCCCCTCGAAGAGATAGAGCATTCCACCGGGGACCAGTAATCGCGCCACAACATCAGCCCAGGCTTCGATATCCATAATCCAGCAGATGGCTCCTTTGCCGGTGTATACTAAATCAGCCGTTCCGTCCAAATCATGGGGAGTCAGGAGGATATCACTGTGAATCCATCGCGCGGGGGCGTTCAGGGCTTCGGATTTTTGCCGCGCGCAATCGATCATCACTTCGCTGATGTCAACTCCGATCACTTCATGTGCGCCATGATTCCATAGGGACAGCGTATCCTTGCCTCCCGCGCACTGGAGGTGAATCGCGCGTTTACACCATGACTTGAGGTCCACAAGATAACGCAATTCCGGCGGTTCGAGACCAATTCCCCCCGCGCGGAGGAAAACAATGTCATCATCAATCCATTCACGATAACGCGCCGCGCCTTCATTCCAGGCCTGTCGGTTGGATTGATGAAATTCCGAAGTCCTCATGAAATCCCCCCGCATAATATTACCCTCACCGCGTCCTTCGCGGGCCCGAATCGGAGGATTAGGGCAAAGCCGCTATGGAGGCAGCCACAGTCCAGGTGCCTTAAGAAAACATCCTTAAAGAACTACAGAGCGCCTTCTCCCTGAAACAGGCTTTAGTTTCTGGACTTACCTCCTGGATGCTTCCCATTGATATGACGACCCATCCGAGGTAAATGTTCCCTGCATCTTGTTCCCACTTATGGTTCCAGTGAACTGCTGTCTTTTATCCGGTCGAGTGAAGGCAACTCTCCCGGAACCGGGATCAAAGACTATATCGGTGATTTTCTCCAATCCCTCTGAGCCGAAGTGAACCGTTGCTTTTTGAAAATCTATCGTTCCTCCATGGCCGTTCGCATTTATGTGCCATATCTCCTGGGGCGGCTGCGCGGGAGCAGCGGTCTGTACCGGCGGAGCTACGGAGCCTCCTGACGGGTTGATGGAGATGGTCCTGTTGAAGGTCTTTGAAGCGCCTGCCTGGTCGCTGACCTTTATATCCAGCCTGGCAGTGCCGGGATTCTGCCATGTCACAGTACCGGGATCCTGCCATGTAAGGGTAATGGCGGATTCAGTGCGGTTCGTGTTAGTGCCATTAAGGTTCCACTGGTATGTGTAAGGAGGCACCCCCCCCTTCGCCGCCACGCTGAATGTCGATGTTTCTCCCACGCTTGCAGTTGCAGGGCCGGAAACTGCAGCGTCGAACTTATCCCCTGCCACATCTATCGAAATCCTGTCCTTCTTTGAGGTTTTTCCCTGATCTGTCACGGTCACTTCAAGCACCTGGTTTCCCGGCTTTACCCAGGTCGAGGCTACAGTGGTGCTTGCCGTTTCCTGCCTCACGCCTTCTAAAGTCCATTGTATGGTGTAAGGCTCTGCCCCTCCCTTTATGGAGACCGAGTAGCTCGATTTCTCCCCCACCCTGGCTTTTTGAGGCCCATCGAGCTTTATGGAGAGCGGCCCGGGCTTTACTGTTACCGTCACACTCCGTTCGCGCTTCACTCTTGTCTTCTTATCCGTAATGATTGTTTTTACAAGGCTGTCGCCCGGTTTTACCCAGGTGATTGATATTTTTTTGCCGTCAGCTGCGGTGTTTTTTCCGTTAAGATACCACTCAACGCTGAAGGACCCCGTTCCCCCGTTCACCACTGCTTCATAAATGCTTTCATCTCCGACCTCGGCCACTAATGGACCATCTATCGAGCAGGTCAGTGGCTGCGGGGTGGTACTGCCCGTGGTTTCTGTTTTACCACCCAGGTTTGAACTCACTCCAACCAGCGATTTGAGCGCGGACAACTTCTGATCGGCGCTGAGGTTCCTGGTCTGGCCATACCATTCCATGTACTGCCTGCCCCAGTTCGGCGGCAGTTGCCCGCCATTCGCCTTGATCGCCAGATCTCTAAGCTTCTCGAACTCCTCCGTCGTGATCTTGCCGCAATCGAGGTCCCAGTTGCCCATCGATTTAGGGTTCTCGATGAAGCCTGCGGTGTCGGCGAGCGAGGCTTCACGGATCTTTCCCCAGATAGATTTCATCTTATCGGTCAGCGTTACCAGGCCTGCCGCTTTGATTTCTGCCATTGTCTTGATGATGATCTTCTTATTGTCTTCTCTGAGGTTTATGACGGAAATCCCGGTGTGCCGGGAGAGAAACTCGTAGGGTATGGAGGTGTCGTATTTCGCGCTATTGATCGACCTCAGATAGGCCGTGAACTGCGATTCCTGGGCGGCGTGAATCGCCTTCTGCCCGGGATTGTTATAGCGGTAGGTGTCGCCTGCCACGCCGTTCACATACGGGTGGATGTTGAGATCCGTGCCGCAGTGGGAAAGCCATCCGTAGGCAAAAGCAAGTTCCCTCTGCGCCTGGGAGAACTTATTCTGGTTCTTCTCCGCGGCGGCGGCCTTCAGGTTTGCCCTCGCATCCGCAATCATCTGGTTTGCCAAATCCGAGGTGTTCCTGTAGTGGCTTGCTTTTGTTTCCTCGCAGATGTCCGGACCGACCGAACCGCCCGCAAAAGCCTTTTGTGCCTCCGGATGTTCCAGAGCGGCCTTGAGTTCGGGCGGTGCGGGTATAGAGCCGTTCCGAATGCCATTGATGGTTTCCTGGCTGAGCAGGAAATGCCCCATCGGGCCTGCCGACCACGCCTGTCCGGTCATCAGCACCACGATGAGAACCGCTATGAATACGAAGTTTTTCATTGATTCACTCCTCCTGATCCTTAAGCATCATACTCTATAAGAGGTAAGACCACAGAATCTCGATAATGGCATGAAAACATCATTGCAATAGCAGGATCAGTGGTCCGGTAAAAATAAAGACACCTGGCAGGGAAGTATGGCAGAGAGAGGCTATATGGAGTGATCGTGATGTCTTTATTTGCATCTCATTGCCAATACGTTCTCCGAAAGAATGCGCACTCCTCCTGCAAGAGGAGGAACCTGGCTCCCTGCTTCCGCAAAAATTATACAGGCCAGACGTCTGGAAAATAGTAGTAACATCGGCCACCAAGCCAACACAAACAAACGACGCCGTAATATCACGATAAAGACGACGTTTTTTCGTCGGAGTGCTCCGACCTCTCACCAGGTGCCGTTAATGTACCCCTTCATTTACCCTGTGACAAAGTTCTCGAAATCATTTGTGTCAATATAAAAACATTGTATTTCTACAAAATTCTTGTTTATTAACAACCACATGAAAAATTGACTGCCTATGCTCTACTCTGCTAGAATGAGAATAAGATATTGAAGAAAGGAAGCCTGATGGACAGCACGATTGACCCTGTTCTCAAGGAGCTCAAGAAAAGCTTCAGAGATCTCTATGGAGAGCGAATGACCCACATGATACTCTATGGCTCGAGGGCGCGCGGTGATGAAGAATCGGGCTCTGATATCAACATTCTGGTCGTGCTGGATGGAACAGTATCTCCTTCCGAGGAAGTCACCCGAACCGGGGAGATTGTATCGCGGCTTTCGCTTCTGTCTGAACATGTCATCAGCTGCGTCTTTATGGACCGGGACAGATTTCACCACCGCAATGGACCCCTGCTTCGCAATATCAGAAAAGAAGGAATAACGTTATGACAGAAGATCAGGCTGAATTGCTCAGAAAAGCAGAGGAGAGCCTGGCCGCCGCAAGGTTGCTGCTCAAGGAAGGATATGCTGATTATGCTGCCTCACGCGCCTATTATACCATGTTCTATGTTGCCGAGGCCCTTCTTGAGGGAGAAAAACTTTCCTTCTCAAAGCATTCTGCAGTCATTGCCGCATTTGGCCAGCATTTCACACGGACAGGCAAGATTTCAGGCTCTCTTCATAGGTATATTATAGAAGCCCTGGAACTTCGCAATGCAGGTGATTACGGGGGTCTGCACTCAGTTACCATGGAAAAGCCTCAGGAAGCCATAGACCATGGCCAGGAGTTCCTGGAAGCAGCGGAAAAACTCCTTATTGCTGACACCAGATAATATGCTCGTTCCGGAGAAAATCACCAGCCCGGGCACACATACAATCATCAATGAGAAAAGCATGAAGGCAGCACAGCAGTGAGGAACTCCGTCCTGTCAACTCAGGAGGAATGAATTCTTCCAAATCGGAATCTCCGAATTCTCACCATGTGACATGATGAAATTCCAGAAAGGGTCAGGTCCTTGATAATGAGCAATTTTTCCGATTACAAGCCCCACGGGGTTTCCTCACATCCACAACCGGAGCGGTTTACCATACGCCCGGCAGCCATTTCCGATGTCCCCGAACTTGCATTGATAAAATCTTCAAGAGAAGGTACGGATCTCAACTCATGTGCCAGAGGATTTGCCGAGGAGATTTCCCGCAACGGCAACAGCTATTTACTGCTTACCGCCTCAATCGGCACTAAAATAGCAGCCTTTGGAAGGGCCGGCTTCTTTCAAAGGCCGGAAAGTATCTCTCAAAATACTGCACCAGAAGGATGGTATCTGCTTGGAGTCATTGTTTTAAAAGATTTCCGCCGGTGCGGAATTGCTTTTGAGCTCACACGCTCCCGCCTTTTATGGATAGCAGATCATTCAAAGGTGGCATATTACTTCGCCAGTGCCATGAATCTCGCCACTATTCATCTTCATAATCACTTTGGATTTTCCGAGATTACCAGGGATTTCACTTTTCCCGGTGTGACATTCACGGGAGGCACAGGAATTCTCTTCAGGGCTGAGTTGAATGAAAAGCGGATACAGAATTGTGCACGGTCTTGAATATCAAAATCTCCTTACCAGAATATCTGTTTTGTATGCGTTCAGGTGGGTGCCGCCTCAGTCCTGGTAAGAGCCATACTCACTGCCGTAGTATTTAACATTATTATCGCTGTGTTCCGACCCTGCTGATTTTTGCCTGCATGGCCGGCGTCAACTGTTTGACCAGCTCTGCATTGTACGAGCCGCTGGGCAGCAGGGGTACAATCTGATTGGTAAACAACTGGCGGGCGGCGACGGCATAAGACCTTGAGATGGCGGCCGGGGATCCGTCTGTGACTGCCGGATCAACGTTGGTCGTGAAGATTGAGACAGTCCTGTCGCTGTTGCGGACGATCTCGAACATGCGGAACTGCTGAGGGAAATCTCTCAAGGACGAGGTCTCAACCTGCCAGAAGCCGAGCTCGGGACGGGCGGGATCCGGTGATTTCATTGCGGTAACGATATTGACGTGACGATGTCCCGCAACCCACAGGATGAGATTCGGATAAGTGTGCAGCCTGGCAAGCAACTCCGCTTCGACGGAGGGGGTCCAGGCCATCATGGACGGCACCTTTTCGACACCTATCGGCTCGTGCGCAGCGATGATCATGAGCTTGCCTTCGGCCTGGCCCTTGTCGAGCTCACCGATGAGCCACTCATAGCGCCTCCTGTCAATAGAGCCGTGACCATAGCCGTAAGAGCCCTTCCCATAGCCGAGGGCCTCCGGAGTGTTGGGATCGTCGTTGCTCTGGGTATCGTCCAGAACGATAACCTTGATCGGAAGATCCGACTTCGGCTCGAAGGCATAGCAGGCGAAACCCGTCTGCGCTGCGGCTCGACTGAAGCCATGTCCCTTCGGCTGTGACGTGGTCTTGAAGAATTCGCCAATCCACTCATTTCTCTTGAGCGAGCGGCGGTCAGGATCTGCAGCAGGCACCTTCGGGGGCTCTGCGAAGTCTCTGACCGGTCCTGCACCGAAGACATCGCCGTGAGGCGTCGAGCCATCGAGTGCGCCCAAGTAGAAGCCACGGCTGTCCGCACCGCGGGGGTCACCGAACACGTTGCCCAGATTGAGTATTACATCGCCGATCAGGGTCCGGCGGATGTAATCATTCGGAGGCAGGAAGCCAAGCCAGAAATGATCGTGGTTGCCCAGAGTCTGATACCACTTGATGGTCTTGTCGAGCCCTGCCGCATTGTAAGGCTTCTGATAATCGATGGTGTCCGCTCCTGCGTGAGCACCGGAGCTCGGGGTGATGACCTTGCCGTCGAGAACATCGATATACCATCTCAACTCGTTGTACTGAGTGGCATTGCACGTATCGCCCAGCGAAAGGCCGAAATCGAAGGGATCTTTCGTGTGAAGGGCGTTTATCGTCTGGACAGCTGCATCAAGAACATGGGTGGTATAGAGCATGATTCCTGAATAGGCCGAAGAAGTGCCGCCCCTGAAGCCGAAAAAGATGGCCTGGGCGGGAGATTCCTTGTCGGTGATATGGATGTCGGTTATGGTGAAGAAATAGAGAAGCCTGGCAGATGGCGCTACTGAGGCCCCGTTATATGCAGCCGGCATGAGATCGAGCCGCTTCTCACAATCCAGACCTGGGCCGTAATGCCATTTCCCATAGCCGTTTTCCTCGTATTTCGAAATCTCATAAGGAAAAATCTTTTGAGCCCCCTTGGGGAGCTCGTCGGCCACGACCGTCCTCTGGAGCGTGGTAAAGACCTCGTTGGCAATCGGGTAGCCTTTGATCGTCTCCTGTGGGCCGGCGGCGCTTATCGAGTACCCCACCGCAGAAAAGATCAGCAGGCCTGTCAAAAACGCCAGACTGAGGGGCTTGCCGGCATACAACACTTTCATGGAACTCCTCCTTGAGCAATCGGTTTGCATGAGAGTCGGGAAATCAATCTTTCTCATACAGAATTTCTAAACGGTGCAGAGATATCCTCCGTGATACACACTTCTGCGTGAACGCCGCAAGCTGCGAATCAACAGAAGGATCTATTTCACTTTCATATTATGAACTCACCACCTTTAACCCATCATACCTATCGATTGCTTTGCGCCGGGGCTCCAGAAAACCGAAGATAACCTATCCACCCGTTGAGTTTCACCACTTCTCTGATGCGCAATTCTCCTATGGCATTATTATCATAACGCTGTCGGGTCACAAGATAAAGATATACTCAAGGGAAAAGACACTTGCCGACTGCCTGCGCTATAGGAACCGGCTGGGTATTGATATGGTAAAAGAAGGCCTTTCAGAGTATCTGAAAAGAAAAGATCGAAATATTGAGGAACTCCTGGAGTGCGCCAGAATATGCCGGGTGCGCCCGCTGCTTCATATATGGCTTACTGCCCTTTTGTGAATAGAAGAGGGATATTATGAAAAAGCTGGTCAAAAACAGAGCTTCTTCGGTACGGGCAAAACTTGCCACCCTGGCGAAAAAGCTCGCTGTTGACTTTGATTTGATACTCCTTCGCTATCTTCAGGAACGATTCATTGCATGGCTCTCGTCAACGGAGCATGCCGGCTCACTGATCCTGAAGGGGGGAGTGCCTTTCTCTCAACATATAAGCAGAAAGAGAAGCCCGAGTGGAAGCGGTGAGAAGTGCTGATAGAAAAGGAAGAAATTCCCCGCTATGCACCTTCGCAGATCTATTGCAGGTGTAGCACAAAATTATCAGGTCGAGTGAAAAGGCCCTACTACAAGCGTCCCTGAAAGACTAGACCTTTTCTTATATAACCCGGAGTAACAGAGAGGTATAATAAGATGGGGGAATGACCTGTCATCTGTTTATTCTTCCTGTGATGAGGAATAACAAAGAGGAGGTAGAGAATGAAACGTTTTTTCCGATTCTCTTTTGCGGTGCTCTTTTATATCATTCTGGCAGGACCACTTTTCTCAAAAAATATATCTATGGTAGAAGTCCGGGGGGAAACCTTCACCATGGGTGACCGCAACAATGGGACTGTCAGGACAGTTACAGTATCTAATTTCTCTATTGCCACATATGAAACTACAAACAGAGAATTTTGCGCATTTCTCAATTCTCAGGGCAACCAGACTGAGGATCGTTTGAAATGGATTGACATTAAAAAAGACAAATACTGTGGCATTACTGCGAGGAGCCCGATCAGTGGCCCTTTTTCAGTGAAACCAGGGTATGAAAACAGGCCTGTTGTGTATGTGAGCTGGTATGCTGCAGTAGCATACTGCAACTGGCTTAGTGAAAGGCAGGGTCTTACAAAATGCTACGGCGATAAGAGCAGCAGGGGAACGCCGGAACAGTGGCGCAATTGGTGGTATGGCTATATGGGACATCAGAAGAGAACCGGATATCGTCTCCCCACCGAAGCGGAATGGGAATATGCCTGCCGGGCAGGCTCAGAGACTCTCTATTTCTGGGGAGACACAATGAATCCGTCATACTGTAAATTCCTTGGTAATTCCGGCGGACGCCCTCATGACGTGGGCTCCACAAAGCCCAACAAAAGCGGAATTTACGATATGAGCGGCAACGTATGGGAATGGTGCAGCGATTGCTGGTGTATCGATTACGGCCCCCCCGATGAAGTGAATCCCACAGGGCCTGCCGAAGGGATCTTCAGGCTCAAGCGTGGCGGCACGTTCAGCTCTATTGCAGAGTTTTGCTCCGCAGCCTGCCGCTTCTGTGAGACCCCCAATAAGAGGAACAACAACATGGGTTTCAGACTCGTCAAGAACGATGGCAGCGGCGGGGCTCCAACGGGAAATACAACCCCTGTGAACCAGCGGTGAGAAGAATGTAGCTCCCTGCCAACTTTCAACATCAGCGTTTCTGCCCGCGCCATTCACCATCCATAGAGGCCCAAGGAGCAGGCCGGCCGGTCTCTCTCACTGTCCCGCCGGGGTTCATTGAGCTCAACGCCTGCTGGAAGTCTGCTGAAGGCTCCGGTATCGGAGGGCTCTCGTCGTAGCACACGGTGAGAACAGCAGACAGCACATCTTCAGCCATTCCCAAAAGCTCCTCCATCGAGTCGCCCTTGGTCCCTGAGCCGCCGAAATCGGGAAACTCTATCCTCAGCCCATCGGGATCTTCGTGGATAACGGCAGGATACCTGAGCATTATATCCCTCCTTGATGCTCCTTGATTACTCAAGGATTACTGGAGATACTTCTCTTTTATCGCCGACTCGATGAGGGCGCTCACTGTTCTGTCGCTATTCTTTGCCACGGCTTTAAGTTTCTCGATGATTTCGTTGTCCATCGTGATGTCAATCCTTCTCCGCTTCGGAGTGCGCTCTCCCCTGGCATTCCTGCACACCGGGCACTCACAGCCCTTCTTATGCCCCAGGCGCTGGCGGATCTCCGGGTAGGGCTCCACCAGTATTATATCATCTCCCGTTACCTCAGACGGCTTCGGAACCTCGCGGTCCTTGTCGAGTAAATGCTTTATCGCCATCGACAATACATCTCTTGTGTTCTCCGCCAGCTCACCCATTGAGTCCGCCTGGGTGAAGGCGTTTGGGAAATCAACAAAAACGGCATAAAAGCCAACGTCTTCTTTCTTCACTCGTGCCGGATACATCATTTCCTTACTCCCCCTTCTTCCTCTGCTCAACATTCTTCATCGCCTTCTTTATGCTCTCTTCGGTGCTCTTCTTGAGGTCGTCGCTATAGTGACGAGGAACAGGTATCCATTCATACTCATAGAGATCGTGTGCCCACTTCTCGTGATTGGTTCCGTCTTCAACGAAGTACCAGCCCTGCTTCTTCATCTTCTTGAGCATCTCTCTCACCTTCATTCCTCGCCACCTCCTTTCTGATAATATTGTAACATATATGTGTATATACGTCAATATATTGACGGGCACAATGAGAAATTTTCTTCCTGCAGAATCCTTATAACATGCCCTTTGCAGCCATTTACACCGCAGTATAAAATTCTTCCTGCCTCTCAATGGTGAAAACCCTTTTGAAATCGCGACTTCTGCTCGAAGTGGTTGTCTCACTTGTAATCGGAGTGCCCCGACCTCTCATCAGGTGCCGTTGAGATATTCATTTATCTACCCTGTGACGAAGTTTTCTAAAGCACTCTCTCACTAAAGTCGTGAAAATAAAAGCGCCAGGAAGTCCAGGGCCTCGTATATTCTTTTTAAAGCGCGTGAGGGGCAAGGATGCTCAAAAAGCAGGACAACTCAGAAGAAGTGGGAGAACCGGGAATTCGGCATCATGGACTATGCCTGCGAGGGAGAAGTAGTCTGCGCGGCCTGACGTTTTACGACACCGTCAGCTCGTCCATCACTTTCGCGATCCTCTCCAGATGATGATAGTTCTCGATACAGGCCGTTATGAAATGGCAGGTTCTTCTGTTTTATATATGGTATACTATAATCCTGCCAGTTCTCACTGCGCAGCGATAATGTCAATCCCCCTCATTCAAATGCCGACGGACACGGGGAGAAGGAGACTTTGATGACCGAGCCCTCAGGATGTTTTGTGCTGGTCCTGCACGCTCATATTCCCTATGTGCTGGGACATGGCAACTGGCCTCATGGCAGCCAGATGCTCTGTGAAGCGGCGGCTGAGTCCTATATTCCCCTTCTCTGGTCTCTGGAGGAGCTGGTCAGGGAAGGGATCAGCCCCAGGCTGGTCATCAGCCTGTCGCCTGTTACCCTGGAGCAGCTCGATGACCGGCGCTTCAAGAACTGGTTCGAACAATACCTGAACGAGAGGATCCGCCTGGCCCATCACGATATTGAGCGGTTTCAGGCAAGCGGCGAGGGGCATCTCCACCACCTGGCCCACCGCTGGAGAGAGCGGTATGAGGGCATAGGTGAAAGTTTTCGCCGCTACGGACGCGATATCACAGGGCAGTTCAGGCGTCATCAGGATGCAGGGCATATCGAGGTAATGACGACCGCTGCCACCCACGGCTACCTTCCCCTGCTTCGAGAAGAGGGGAGTATTGAGCTCCAGGTAAAAGCGGGAATCGCCTGTTACGAGAAACACTTTGGCAGGAAACCCCACGCGTTCTGGCTCCCTGAATGTGCATACCGCCCGAAGTGCCTCTGGGCTCCTCCCCCGGAGGTCAGAGGCGAGGAAGTGCCCTATCCCAGGAAGGGAATCGAGGAGTTTCTTGCGGAAAACGGCATCGACTACTTTATCGTGGAGTCGCACATGCTCAGCGGGGGAATGCCGGAGCCGGTCGATATCGACAGGGGAAATACACTTGGCAAATTGTGGGGCAGGATTCGCAAGAAAAGTCATCCCGGCTCGTACGGCCAGGAAAAGTCTCCCTCCACTCCCTATTTTGTGGGCCATTATTACGAGGATCACCCTCCTGTGGCGGTCCTCGTCCGTGACCCTTCGGCAGGACTCAAGATATGGAGCAGCGACCAGGGATTTCCCGGTGATCCTGATTACCTCGATTTTCACAGGAAGGAGAGCTCCGAGGGGCTGCGCTACTGGCGTGTCACCGGGCGGCAGAGCCCTCCCGAACATAAGTGGCTCTACGAGCCTGCCTGGGCAGAGGGAAAAGTGCGCCAGCATGCAGGCCACTTCCTCTGGTCGGTGAAGGAGAGCCTTCGCCAGAGTCCCCGCCCTGCCGGTCATCTGCCGGTCATCTGCGCTCCCTTTGATGCAGAGCTCTTCGGCCACTGGTGGCATGAAGGTCCTCAATTCCTGACCACGCTCCTGCGCTGGATGCACAGGGACCCAGAGATCAGGGTCTGCACGGGCAGTGAATATCTGGCCGCCCATCCTCCCGGTTCGGCCATCACCCTTCCCGAGGGAAGCTGGGGAGCGGGCGGCGGCCATTCTATGTGGCTCAACGAAGGTACCTGGTGGACCTGGGACCGAGTGTACGATGCAGAGCTTGATTTCAGAGCCCTCATGAAAGATCACGGGCCGGGCCATGATGACGTCATGCAAGCACTGATACGGCAGGCGATGCGGGAGCTGCTGATTCTACAGTCATCGGACTGGCAGTTCCTGATTTCAACCTGGACGGCGAGGGACTTTGCAGAACGACGAATTCTCTGTCATCACTCCGATTTCAAGAGGGTGGTCAACATAGCACGCACCTACGGCCGAGGAGAATGGGTGGCTCAACAGGACTGGGATTTCCTGGGAACCCTCACGCAGCGGGATACCCCCTTTACCCAGCTTGAGCCTTCCTGGTTTAGTGATATTGTGAGGCCTGCCGGTTAAATCGGGAACAGAAAAAAGAATAATGATTCTTATCCTTCCCGGGCGTGTTCCTTCACCATGGCCGGCGCATCCTCGGTCATCGCCTCCCGGTGGAGAGTCCATGACGGGGCGACAGCGAAGCCATTCTGCCTTATACCATGGGAGTCTGTCCCCGCAAAATACATCAGAACTCCAGCACTTCGTTATCCTCAGGTATGAAAAACTTCCTGACGCTCATTTCGCCAAGTCTTTCAGATGAAAAATACTCACGCAGATCTTCTCTTGTCTCAATGAAGTGGTTGAACATATCCAGGTGGACGATGATAAAGGTGAGCTCGGGTTTTATTCTCAATGTTTTTCGACAGGAAGTTTGATTTTGCGTTTTCATAAAACATCCCATAAATCATCTTTGCAGGCATCAAATGCTGAGTCGGTATAGAATTGCAGCGCGTGCAATATCTCTGCAGTCCTTGTAGAGGTGCCTGGACCCTTACCCTGCCGCGCCTCTTCAGTGCACGCTCGTTTCTTCCCCAAGAGCATCGGCCTCACCTTATTCCTAACAGGTTTGGCGCGCCGAAAAATCCCTGAAGCAACTTCACCAGGGGGATCAATTTCGGGGCTGCAGTCATTCCTTTATGTTCAGGCTCCCATACTTGCTAGACTTCCCGATTGCTCCTACCTCTATGAATGCATTGATTCACAGGGCAGCCAGGCCGTTTACACCGCGCAGCAGACTGCAGGGTTACCCTCTGCAGTCTGTGGTATCGGTACATGTCTGAATCGAGCAATTGACACGGCGGGACTTTCACCTGCTGGACTGCAGCCTTATCGGCTGCTCCTAGGAACCTAGATCCCGACTGCCCCGCCTCTGATATCTCCAGTTGCGCCCGAGAACAACATCGAGGAAATAGTAATCGGCATAGGGGATTTTTATTGCGGATATTTAACGCTCATTGTGGTGGATGTGCCACAGGTTCAGATGGGTGAGGATTTTCCAGACTATACTCACAGAGCATTACAACCGGCATCATTATAGTGGTATAACACGCTTCAATGATTCGACCATTATTTCGGGTAAAACGTGAGGAGGAGCTCCTCATTCTTTTGCGCCATGCTGCTCCAGGAACTCAATAATGTCCTCGTGGCCAGGCAGGGTGTTGGCAAACTTCAGGGCCGTCTCGCCTTTCTTGTTTTTATAATTTACCCGGGCACCTTTCAAGACGAGGAATCTGACCACCTCCATGTTGATATCGGGCGAGCCAGTTGCATGCATCAGCACGCTCCAGCCATCTTCGTCCACGGCGTTGACATCTTCACCCCTGGAAACAAGCAGCTCGGCCACGTTCCTGTGGCCCCTCCCCACTGCTTCCATCAGCACGGTATTTCGTCCGGATTTCAGCGTTGCACCCTGCGAGAGGAGGAATTCAATCATGTCCCTGCGGCCCTCGCGGGCAGCGTTTCTTAACGGTGAACCGGCATTGACATCAGCACCTTTTGAGATGAGAAACTTTGCGGCCTCTATATTACCGTTGCCTGCCACATAGGAAAGTGCCGTCGCGCCGCCGGGATCCTTTTTGTTGACAAGTGACGGGTCCGCACCCACCATTTCCTTCATCTTCGCATAATCGCCTTTCGCCACGACCAGGTGAAAATTGATATAGCCCCCCGGAACCTGCGCACCTCCTTTAAAGGCCCGCCTCTCCAGTCTTTCGTAGCCTGAACGGCCGGCTGACTTCCATTCGCCGCCAAGGGTAACAGAGACTATGCCATCGCGCCCACCAGTTGTATCTAAATTATATACCGCAACTCCCACGTTCTTGTCACGTCCCAGGGTGCCCACGGAAAAGAGGACCTGCTGTACCTGTCCCTCGTGGTAACAGGGTATGCCAAGCATACCTACGCCCTGTGCACCCCCATTCGCCCAAGTCCATTCCACGTTCATCTGTCCCCCGGCCTCCCATATCCGGACCGTGCCCGTGTAGTCGGGATTCCCCTTTCGATCCGAGCCTGAGAAGTAGCCCTTCAGCTCATAGGTTCCCTGGAGATACATACGATAGTGCTTCAGATGATCGGCTATGGCGGCTTCCCGGCTCTTCGCGGCCGCCAGAAGAGACCCGTCCTCCGGCAGCGGGCCGGCACTGCAGCAGTTCGGTGCACATACAACGCATACAAGCAGAATAAAGAGAAAGCTTAAGAAACGCCTCATCGCATATCCCATCCTTTCATCACAATAATCCCGGGTTTGTTCCACTTCCATGGACTGTACGCCAAATCCTCCCGCGTCGGGCTCTTTGTCATCGACGAGACAGGGAAATCAGAAGCTTGTTCAGGCAGAATCATCCGGTGTGATGTTCACAGGCGGTACATTGAATGGGCATCGAAAGGAGCGCCATCTTTCTCCTTCAATGCATATCTGTTACTGCCAGCTTCGATAGCACCTCACCGTTTCGCATCTTCAGCAATGCGAACCTGGGTGAAGTGTTTACCTATGTGGTCAGTCCCCTTAGCCGATTTCTTTGCCATGAAGCTTATGGAGTTCCTCTTCCAGGAGATTTCGGCTCCCCCCGGCCGACATAGAATCGTATACAATAAATCTCAGGAAAAGTCCAAATTTGATTGCCCACTTATGATTTGATAAAAATGAAAGGCTAAAAACTTTATGAATAAATAAACCAAAACAAAAGACGCCGTCATATCCCTATAGCGACGCCTTTTCTCTGTCGGAGTGCTCCGACCTCTCATCAGGTGCCGTTGAGATACCCCTTTATTTACCCCGTGACTAAGTTCTCAAAACCATTGATCTCATAACAATGAGCTGGTTATTTAAGCACAAGAATTCTGTAATATGGAATTCTGGATATTTGACCCGCTGCGCTCCTCTCTGATACAATTAAGAGGGAAATGACTAAAGAAAATATCTCCAAAGATGCCGCCCTGAAATTTTTCAGGAGTCCAAGGAGGAGAAAATCTGCTGGAGAAGACTACGAAGTGCGAGACGCGGCTCAAGGGAGAACACGCAAGGGAGGCTTTATGAAGTTCCTCGTTGCTCTCAAGGCAGGAAAAGATGGTTTTATTATCGCAGAGTGCCCTTCATTGCCGGGGTGCATGACACAGGGCAAAACCAGGGAAGAAGCGCTTGCAAACATCAAAGAGGCAATAGAACTAAGCATAGAGACAAGGAAAAATTTCAGGCTTCCTCCTCAGTATGAGATCGCTGAGATAGAGGTTGCCGTATAATGGCGAGGCTTCCTGTTTGTTCCGGTGATGAGGCAATCAAGACGTTCATGAAGGCCGGATGGCTTTATGGAAGAACAAAAGGAAGCCATGTCACCTTGTATAAGCCAATGAATCCCATCGTTTTGACAATTCCACGTCATACCGCCTTGGACAGGGGATTATTAAGGGATCAAATCAAAAAATCAGGAATGACAGTAGATCGCTTTGTAAAGCTTCTTAAAGAAATATAACGATGATCCTTCAATCGAGCTGAGATTCCCTCAAAAACGAAGATAAAACAGACAACCCGCCGTCAATTCTCATGGCAACGGGTTTCTTGAGTCGGAGTGTTCGGATCAATATTGAGAAGGCAATCTTTCACCGAGGTACTTTTGCACTTGCGCCGTGATTTTGGGACTCTTTCAACTCAAAGAATAAGGTTGGCTGGTGACTGGCATCAGCCATTATGGTTCCCAAACCTTCAGACTGTATGTGAGCAGCACCGCCACAGGGGGACGCCTTTTCAAAAAAGGGGACACTCCCCTTCAGATAGAAATGAACAGGCCGCAGGCTACTTATTTTCCTCGCAATAAGGAAAGGATGGAATAATGATGAAGATACTCTTACGTACCATGATGATCGCGGCGGTGATGATTGGCAGTTTCGCATTTTCCTCCTGGGCAGATACCCCCCGGATGAAGATGACCACGGACATTCCACCAGGCATCGAGTCTCCTGACAAAGTGGAAACACGCCTCGGCACCCTGAAGTTCTTCGATGGTTTCCCTGATAAGGACACCGTCGAAAAACTCTACGACAATCTTGACTTCCAGCGGGCGGTCCAGGCATACCTGCTCGGGCTTGCACCTGTGAGCCAGGCTGCAAATCGCAAAGGGATGCTCGAGGTTGGCCCGGCAAACACGACAGTGCCGATCTTCGAGCACATGATGAACCCGCGGTCAATTTTTCTTACCCCGAACAACAATACCCCTTATACCTGGTTCTGGCTTGATCTCCACAAGGGACCGCTCGTCCTCGAAATCCCCCCGAAGGTCCTTGGCCTGATCGATGATATGTGGTACAAATTTGTCATCGATCTTGGTTTCATGGGACCTGACAAGGGCCAGGGAGGTAAGTTCCTGCTGCTGCCCCCCGGTTATAAAGGTGAGGTGCCACAAGGGTACCATATTGTAAGAATGCCGACATACAGCGCGTGGGTCGCATGGCGCACCTTCCTGGAGAATGGCGATCCGAAACCAGGTGTGGAGAGGGTTAAAAAGTATACGCGGATCTATCCATTGTCACAGGCCGCCAATCCTCCAGCGATAAATTTCGTGAACGTGTCCGGCAGGGATTTCTGCACCGACGCCCCGGCTGATTATACTTTCTGGGAATATCTCGACAAGGTTGTGCAGGAAGAGCCTACTGAGTCT
This sequence comes from Candidatus Eremiobacterota bacterium, assembly GCA_031082125.1. NCBI lineage: Bacteria > Bacillati > Vulcanimicrobiota > Vulcanimicrobiota bacterium. The sequence continues at coordinate 4,630 of JAVHLM010000053.1, read as the reverse complement.
GTCGATCCGGTTACCCTTGGTTTTTACGCATCCATCGGGATCCAGAAAGGCAAGCCTTTTGCACCTGATGCAAGGATGAAGAAAATACTCACTGAGGCAGCAGAAGTCGGAGATGCTACCGCAAGAGCCATCACCTTCCGGATGCGCTTGAAAGACGCTTACTTCTACCCGAATAGCGCATGGCGCAGTGGTTTTCTCGGTGGATATAAGTTTGAGGACAAGGGAGCACTCATCCTCGACGCTTACTCATCGTTCTTTTTCTATGCCACCGGTGTGACACCTGCCATGGATTCAAAGGTGGTCGGAGAAGGATCGCAATACATGGCCGCATTCATCGACTCCAAGGGCAATCCACTTGACGGGGGGAAGAATTACACATTACACCTGCCACCAAATATTCCAGTCAAGAACTTCTGGTCAGTGATCCTCTATGACAACCAAACCCGCTCAATGATACAGACAGATCAGATGTTCCCTTCTGTCAGCAGCCAGAATAAGGGGTTACTGGTCAACAAGGATGGTTCCGTGGATGTCTATTTCGGACCAAAGCCACCGCAGGGGAAAGAAAACAACTGGGTGCAGACCATACCTGGCAAGGGATGGAACACTCTCCTCCGCCTCTATGGTCCGCTGGAACCCTGGTTCGACAAAACATGGAGGCCTGGCGAGATAGTAGAATCGAAGTAACTCATAACGATGTACCGGGTATATGGCGGTTCAAGGGGATCATCGTTGACCAGATAATTTTCCGTCACCATGAAAAATCTCTGTGCTTTCCAATAAAGGAGCCCAGGGATTTTTTTTATGGTACCTTAATTATGCAAATAAATAGATACTTGCATACTACAAATAATTTTTCCGGGATTCGGAAAGATCACGAGGCTCCCCGGGAAATTTCATTATCTGGAATATTTCTGAAAGGATAGTTATCGCAGTAATCTATGAAATAGTGTGATGGAAAAAGAAACAAAAGCAAATTGCCAAAAAGCCTCGCCAAAAAGCCAACCAAAACAAAAGACGCCGCCATATCCCTATAACGACGCCGCTTCTCAGTCGGAGTGGGCAGATTTGAACTGCCGACCCCTAGCCCCCCATGCTAGTGCTCTAACCAAGCTGAGCTACACCCCGAATTTGAACCTATTATAGCAGATGATCCTCCCCGATGCAATACTCATCCGAAAAAATATGCCCCTTATCTCAATAGCCAGGCGGAGCCTTAATGGGGGCGTTTTTTCCCCCTTCCTTGGACTCAGATACCGGCTGTGAGTTAAGGTCCCATCCCGGAGGAGCTTTGGTGCTTGTTACTTCAATCTTCCCTCCCGTTGCTCCCCTTGGATTGCTCACCTTCTCCATGGGACCCGAGTTAGGGCCGCCCTGGCCGCCGCCCATTCCGCCCTGACCACCGCCGCCGCCCATGCCACCCTGGCCGCCGCCGGGACTGCCTCCCGAGGGAGAACCCTGAGACATGCCGCCCTGCTGGTCTTGATTAGCACGGGCTGACTTGCGCTTCTGTTTCTTATCATATAAGGACTGATCGAACTGAGAGTTATGCTGCTTATTACTCGTATTTAACTGCGGGGGCTTATTGGGCTGCTGGTATTGCTGCCCGCCTGATGAGCCGCCACCCCATGAGGAGGTGCGGCTCTTTGAACCTGAACTCGCCTTGGGATAGGGAGCCGAAGAGATCACTTTCGCAGAGCCGCTGCCTCCTGTTTTTCCCGCTGAAGAGGATGTGTTGCCAGGAGCCATCGAACGCCCTGTACTTCTGCTCTGCTGCATAGAACCGCCCTGCATAGAGCCGCCCATACCGCCGCCCTGCTGCATACCGCCACTCTGCATAGAGCCGCCCATACCGCCGCCCTGCTGCATACCGCCGCCCTGCATAGAGCCGCCGCCCTGCATAGAGCCGCCGCCCTGCATCGGCTTTCCCATTGATGCTTTCTGGCCACCCCCCGCGGCTCTTTGATTTGAGTTCCCCGCAGAAGCCTTCTTCACCTGGGGCGGTTCGCCTGCCGGCGGGCCACCCGGTTCGCCGCCCTCTCCTGGTGCACCCATTCCCGACGTTTCTCCGCCTCCGCCCTCAGGATTCTCCTCCTTGACGCGGGGAATGCCGAATATCCACGGGGCATACTTGAAATTCTGCTTTTTGAGAAGCGAATAGGCGTCATCAGGTGACTGTATTTCGTCGGCAAGCACCTTGGGAAGCTGTATCGAGAGATTCCAGGCCTGCCATGTGTCCATTCCCGGCACGTTGATAGCGCTCGAGGGGGATATGACCTTTTGCTCGTTTATGATGCTCCATTCCTTCTCGCCCACGGCGATGACCTGGTCGGGGTTTGGCTCCCGCTCCTTGCCCACGAGAGGCTGGAACTGCGCCTGCCCCCTCCAGCAGAGCACCTTCACTTCGCCTTTCTCAGCGACCCTGATCTCTGTCGATCCCTCCTGGGGCTCCACCAAAACCATGGGCGTATCGACACTCACCCTCACCCACTTGGGATTGTCAATCCAGAGCCTTCCCTTGTCGAGCCTGAGCTTGAGCATGATGTCCTTGGAGCCCTCCACCTTTTTCATGCCCATCACGGCGAGCTTTGTATTGTCGCCCACAATGAAGTAATACTCACTGTTTATCGTGATGACCGTCCTTGGATAATTGGAGGTCTCTATGATGTTTCCCGTTCTCAGTATCCCCTTGAGAGGAATCGGTGCTTTCGCCTTTGACTTGACCTTTGAAAGGAGAGGCTCGCCGTCGCTGTAAGCCATCTCAAGCTTTACAGGGAGCTTGTGCATGCTCTCAAAAAACTTGCTGAAGGCAAAAATTAGGAGTGCGATGGCCACCAGCGCAATGGCGCTGAAAAGGAGCGGTGAGTTGGATTTTGCCTTTTCAAGCCGGGGCGGCATGCTCCGCCTTTCCGGCACTTTGCTTCGCGGCGGTGGAGCCGGTACTGGTGCGGCACCGCGGGCATCGACGGCCGGCCTCCGCCCGGGGGCACTTCTCGCCGGTATCGGCGCACCGCCCCTGGGAGCACCTGTAGCAGGCACAGGCCTGGGCTGGCCAGAGGCAGGGCCCTGCATGCCTTCCGCCCTGGGAAGAGGCCTTGCCCCCGCTCTCCTCGGGGGAAGAGGGCGTTCTTCCTGACCCTGTGGTGCCTGAGTCGCTTGAGTCGCTTCCGGAACTGCCCGGACAGGGCGTGGCGGAGGCGCCTCATTTTCCGTGTCACGCCGAACCTGCCGGGAGGGGGGGCGCTGCTGCTGGACCTCCTGAGGTGCCTGCCGCGGAGGGCGCTGCTGCTGGACCTCCTGGGGTGCCTGCCGCGGAGGGCGCTGCTCCTGGACCTCCTGGGGTGCCTGCCGCGGAGGGCGCTGTTGCTGGGCCTCCTGGGGTGCCTGCCGCGGAGGGCGCTTTTCCTGGACCTCCTGGGCAGCATGCCGCGAGGGGGTGATTTCCAGGGGATCGGATCCCTTGGCAGGCAAAGGAAGCACTACGGGAAGCCTCCGGCGAGGAGCTTCCGAGCCCGGCGCCCGGGGCGGGGCTGCGCTTTCTTGAGCCGGCGGCGGCGGAGCTTCCGGTTCTCTTCTTTTTTCAGGCAGATCCAGGGGTGCCTTAGGTGAGGGCAAGGAGGCCGGATCGTTTTCAGGCATATCCCTCCGTGCCCGCGGGGGAGGCGGCGGCTCAGGCAGGCTTTCCTCTGCGGGATCTTCGATGGTGATGCTTACCTCTTCCTGATCCTCTCCCCGATGGTCTTCTTGATAGTCTTCCTGATACTCTCCGTCATCTCCGGGCTCAAGAGGCTCTTCGTAATCCTGATTTTCAGGGGGAAGCTCAGCTTCCGGCTCTTCACGGTATGCGGGAGCTTTTCCCCGCGGCGCTGCCATATCTTCCCGTGAGACCCGGGGCACTCCCTTCATATCCTTGGGAGGGCCTGCAGGGCGGGCTCTGCGGCTCTTGGGATCAAACTGCACGGGTCCTTCTGGGAGCTGTTTCTTGAATTTGTCAAAAAAAGACGGCTTCTTCATGTCCTCACCCTCCACGGGGATTCCTTTCTCCTATATGTCGCACAAAAGACCTCCCTATTCCTCTGAAGGCCCCTTTTATTATAGCATATATTGCATCCTCGTTCCACTCTCCCTTCAAAGCTGCTGGATCAAGTTTTCCCCGGTAGTTCTGCTCAAGAGCAAAAATTTAGAATTGCTCATCAAGTCTGAGTTCCCGGGGCAGTCCAGTTGGCCAGGAGGGCTTCCACATCGAAAAATTAATTTCTGCAGCATCAAGAGGGGCACCCGTTGGCCCTCCGGCATGAGCAATGGCCGGGAGAGCGCAGAAACAGGCCAAGGCGATTCTTTAAGAACCTTCAGGGTCATTTTTGATATCCGCGCCTCTTTTCAGCCCTCCACGGGGCATCCTGCCATGGCCTTAAAACCCATCCAATATGAGCTTTTATTGGGGTGATCCTTTTGCTTTTTATCTCTCAATATGGTATTATTATTACATGGATACGTTTGAGACCCACACCATTCACTCATTGTTCCTTCCTGATGAAGAAGATCTTCTTCACCTCGCTGATTCTTTCTCTTCGAAGGACTACGAGGATCTTCTTCTGCTTCCCGAGCCCTATGAGCTTCCCGGGGGGAC
>JAVHLM010000052.1 GCA_031082125.1 Candidatus Eremiobacterota bacterium | reverse complement strand
CCTGGCGGCCGCGGACTGCCTCACAGAGGGTGAAATCGATCCGTGATGCCCGCTCGTCCCTGTCGATGGAGCCGAAGGTGATGTCCTCCGTGAGCCTTTCCGCTTCGGGAATGAGGCCCTCCCTGGTGATTTTAACAAGGTGCTCAGGCCTGCAGGGGGTCACCGAGGGAATCTCATAAGGCTCGGGGAGGAGGAGCATGTCCTCGTGGTCCTTAAGACAGCAGGGATCCTCGAGGTGAATAAGCTCTTCTTCATCGGGCAGGAACAATGAGTGAATGGTGTGGGTCTCAAACGTATCCATGTAATAATGATACCATATTGAGAGAGAAAAAGCAAAAGGACTACCCCCAGAAAAGCTCATTTTGAATGGGTTTTTTGGCCATTGCAGGATGCCCCGCCAGAGGCCCTTAAAGGGTGAAAAGGTCAAAAATGACCCTGAAGGCCATAAAAGACCGGCCAGCTAAAGATTGGGCCGGTTTCCATGTACTTCATGCCGGATCTGCCGCCGGGCGGAATGTTTTTTGCGGGGGAAAAATTTCAGGTGGGGTCCTGCATCTCTTCATCCCTTATTCTTGCTCATGATCGAACGGTCTGCTATAATTGATAAAGTGAGCCCTGCGGAGCCGTGAGGCGGTGCTGTGGCATTCAGGTAAAAAGGATATTCAGGAGGTGTGCAGCAGATGGATCAGCCCCGCAGAAGTGAAGTGACGCCGGAGTTCCTCCAGGCGAAATGGGATGCCATTGTCATAGGCTCAGGCCTGGGGGGGATGACGGCCGCCGTGGGCCTCGCCGCCCGCGGCAAGAAGGTGCTTGTGCTGGAGCAGCATTATATCCCCGGCGGCTACGCTACCAGCTTCAAGAGAAAGGGCTTTACCTTCGAGACGAGCCTTCACTGCATGCCGGGCCTCGGTGAAGGGGGGATGATCCACAGGGTCCTCTCCGAGCTGGGCGTGATGGATAAAATCACTCCCATACCGCTGAAAGAGACTTACGCGGTCAGGACACCGCGGGGGAGCCTCTCGATGGGTGCCGATTACCTGGAGCAGCTCAAGAAAATGTTCCCCGGGGAATCGGAAGCCATCGGCAGGGTGGACAAGATGATCGAGACCCTGATGGCCGAGCTCGGCAGGGTCGCCCCGCTCACCATGCTTCCAGGGCCTCTCTTCACCCTCCTCTGCCGGATAGCCGCCCCGACAATATACCGGTACACCGGAAAAACGCTGAAGGAGTTCCTGGACGAATTCATCAGGAGCCCTTTCCTGAAGCAGCTCATTGCGATACAGTGGGGATATTATGGCCTGCCCCTCTCGAGGATCTCGGCCATCCTGTACCTCCTCGGATGGGGAGGCTACCTGAAGGACGGGATATACTACCTGAAGGGCACGTCGCAGTCGCTTTCCAACGCCTTCGCGGAGAGGCTCAAAGAGCTGGGGGGCACGGTCCTGCTGCGGCAGCGCGCAGAGGAGATCACGACGGAGCATGGCAAGGTCACAGGGGTCATCTCCAGGACGGTGAAGCACGAGGGGACCGGCGAGTGCCACCATTTCAGGGCCCCCGTGGTCATCTCCAACGCAAATCCCTTTGATGTCCATAATAAGATGCTGAAGGGAGCAGAGGTCCCGACTGCGCTCCTCGATAAGATGGAAAAAATGGAGAAGTCAGTCTCGGCAACCTGCGTCTATGTAGGTCTTGACTGCCCCCTTTCCCGGCTCACAAAAGATGAGGCCCACTCAGCAGGCTTCATCGATAATGAAGATATTGATTACGGCGAGATCTTCAAGGAGAGGATGGAGGGCAAGGCCTCAGGATTTGACGGCTATACCGACCATGGCGCACTTGACAGAGACCTCGCCCCTCCCGGGAAAACCTCCGTGGTGCTGATCCGGTGCGAGTTCATGACCGCCTGGAGAGGCCTTTCCCGCGAGGAGTATCTCAGCAGAAAGGCGCAGGCCACCGAGGAAATACTTGCCGCAATGGAAAAGCGCGTCCCGGGATTCAGGGAACATATTGAAGTAATGGAGACCGGCACGCCCCTCACCATGGAGCGGTACACCAGCAACCCCGACGGCTCATTCAACGGCTTCGCCTATACCCCGGAGCGGGTGGGGATGATAAACGGAGGGATTCCCATGCAGAGCGAGGTGAAGGGGCTCTACCATTCAAATGCCTGGATCGGCGCCTTTTCAGGCGGATTTTACGGCTGCATCCTTAACGGTTACGCGGCGGTCAATACCATTCTGCATACCGCTGACTGGAGGCATTGATCATAGCCTCCACCATAGAAGAGGGGAGATGAAATAATGGAATTCCTGGAGAAAGTGACGTTCGTCCAGCTCGGTTTTCTCACGGTAATCAACTATATCATGCATTACGCCGAGGAGGGGCCGTACCTCGTGGCCTGGATCGAAAAATACTGCCCGCTCAAGAACCTGACCTATTCCCAGAAGAAGCTGAACCTGGAGAACCTGCTCTACTTCGGCTTCGCCCTCGCCGGGGCGCTGCTCCTCGCCCGCTCGCCGGGCAACCTTTTCTTTCAGGCCATGGTCTTTTCCGTCGCCTGCGCCTTTGTGGGCAATACGTGGTTTCATGTGAAGCCCACCCTGCTGACGAGGATCTACTCGCCGGGCGTGGTTTCCTCCAGTCTTTTCAACCAGATAATATGCCTGCTTCTCTTCCTGAAAGCCTGGCAGGGCGGGATCTTCACCTTCCCCTTCGTGGCCCTCACCCTTGTGCTTGGCGTGGGCGTCTTCCCTCTGGTGGTCTATGTGTCGCACAACGTGCTGCTCAAGGATGAGCACGCCCTGCCCTGGCTTGAGACCTTTCCCGTGCCGCAGCGAAGGGAAGCCGCTGATTCCGGGGATGAAAGGTGATCCTCCCTGCCTGCTCCAGGGCCTGTCCCGGATGCGCCCAGAACTTGATTTGACCGGAAAAGGAATCTCTTCCCCCATGAGGAAATTATCAACAGATGAAGCAGAGGGGGGGGCTATGAGAGATGATTCTGCACTCCACGGCATTGACTCCACTGGAAAAGCGGAAGCTGCGCAAAAGATGAACGTCACTGCCCGCAAAAAGTTACTCCTCGTTGAAGATCAGAAGGTTATCTCAATAGTTGAAGCACAGGTAATAAAGAGAAACGGCTATGAGGTGACCACTGTCAGCTCCGGTGAAGATTCCGTAGAAGCGGTAAAAACCGATCCCTCCATTGACCTTGTGCTGATGGACATCGAGCTGGGCGAAGGGATCGACGGCACCGAGGCCGCGAGGCGGATTCTCGAAATCCGGAGCCTCCCCATCGTGTTCCTCACCTCCCATTCCGAGCGGGAGATGGTCGAGAAAGTGCGCGGCATCACCCGCTACGGCTATGTGATCAAGAACTCCGGCGACTTCGTGCTGCTGTCTTCCATTGAGATGGCCTTGGAGCTCTTCTATGCGCATAGGAGGACAGAGGAACACAGACAGGACCTGGAAGTGCACCAGGTTGAACTGATCGCTCAGAGCGAGGAATTGGAGTACGCCTCCAGGGAACTCGAAATGTCTCATGAAGAATACCAGGATCTCTATGAGCGCGCGCCGGTTGGGTATATTACCCTCAATGGGAAGTTACAGATTACAAAAGCCAATATTACTATCGCGGCCCTGCTGCAGGTGGGAAGAGAGGATTTGCGCGGGCAGGCGCTGCTGGGGTGGGTTGTAAAAGAGGATGAGACTGTTTACTACACTCATCTGAGAACACTGATAAAAACAGGGATACCAAAGATATTTGAAGTGAGAATGAACCGGAAGGACGGCTCCCTGCTGTGGGTGAGCATGCATGCCGTTCGTTCAGAGCATGAGAATATCGTTTCCTGCCGCATCGCGATAACAGACATCACCGGACGCAGGGAGGCGGAGGAACGAAACCGGGAGCTCCTCGAGGAGCACCGTATCATTGCAGACCTTCTCCTCCTGATTGGCAGTCGGGGAGAAGATCTTCGCAGCCTTATGAAGGAAATCACGCTGCGCCTGCAGGAATGGTCGCAGTGCGATGCCGTGGGTGTGCGCCTGCGCGAGGGAGAGGACTTTCCCTATTACGAGACCCGCGGCTTTTCGGCCGAATTTCTGGATGTCGAGAGATACCTCTGTGCCCGCGACAGGCAGGGAATGCTCATCCTCGACAGCGCAGGGCAGCCGGAGCTTGAATGCATGTGCGGCAATATTCTCTGCGGGCGCTTCGATCCCTCAAAGCCGTTCTTCACTCAAAACGGCGGCTTCTGGACCAACTGCACGACGGAGCTGCTTGCCAGCACCACCGAGAAGGACCGGATGGCGCGGACCCGCAACCGCTGCAACGGCGAAGGCTATGAATCGGTCGCGATTATTCCCCTGCGCACCGGGAATACCACCTTCGGGCTTATTCAATTCAACGCGTTCTCCAGGAACCGCTTCACTCCTGATCGTATCACCCTTTTTGAGAGCCTGGCGTCCAGTATATCTGAGACGCTCGCGCACCGCCAGGCTCAGCTTGAGCTGCAGAAGAGCGAAGAGCGCTACCGCAGCTATGTGGAAAGCGCCCCTGACGGGGTTTTCATCGTCGATGAGAGGGGAAATTATAGAGAAGTCAACTCCGCGGCTTCTGTAATCACGGGTTATTCACGGGAAGAGCTGCTGACCATGAATATAGGAGATCTCATTCACCCTGAGGACCGGGAAAAAGCCCATACACATTTTCAGCACACTGCGACTGCAGGCAGTGCAAGGGGCGATTTGCGCTTCATTGCAAAGGGCGGCGAAGAGCGGTGGTGGTCTGTTGACGCCGTAAAAATAAACGCGACGGAGCTCATCGGTTTTGCGAAAGACATCTCGGAGCGCAAGCAGCTGGAAGAGTCTTTGAGGAACCTGGCAAAATTTCCTGATGAAAACCCCAATCCCACTATTCGCCTCAGCAATGAATGTGCTCTCCAGTATGCGAATAAGGCCGCAAAGTCTCTGTTCTGCGGTGAAGACGGCAGGATAAGTGAGCTTGTATTAGAGCATTGGCGCAAGGGAATCAGCAATGCTGTAACTGAAAAGAAATCTCAGTATGGGGAGATTGAATATGATAAATGCCTTTATTCTTTTAACATAGTACCGATAGATGGTGAAGGGTACTGTAATATTTACGGTCGCGACATCACCGAGCGCAAGCGGGTGGAAGATGCACTGCGGAACAACGAGGAAAAGTTCAGGCTGATTGCCGAGACAATCACCGAGGTTTTCTGGATAGCCGATTCAAAAATACAAAAGATGCTCTATATCAGCCCCGGATATGAACGTATCTGGGGATGCTCCAGGGAGAGCCTTTACGAAAACCCGCGCTCTTTCATTGACGCCATACATCCTATGGACAGGGAACGAGTGCTATCAAATCTGGCACTTCAGGAAAAAGGCCTGCCTTTCGCGCATGAATACAGGGTTGTCAGGCCTGACGGCTCTTTTCGATGGATTTATGACCGGGGATTCCCCGTTTTTTCACAAGCAGGAGCAATAGATTATGTAGGTATAGCCATTGACATCACCGAGCGCAAGCTGGCCGAAGAGGAGCTTCAGCTTCACAGCCAGATTATCAGTAACCTAGAATCAGGAATAATTATGGTCCGTGCCCTCGACGGGGTGATTGTCTATACCAATCCTAAATTTGAAAAGATATTCGGATACAGTCCCGGCGAGATGATTGGAAAACATGTTGCCATAGTCAATGCGCCTTCAGACAAAAGTCCACAAGAGACATCAAAGGAAATAATCGAAGCTCTGAACAGAGACGGGTGCTGGACTGGAGAGGTTTATAATATCAGGAAGGATGGCACTCCTTTCTGGTGCTATGCAACTGTTTCAACTTTTGAGCATTCAAGATATGAAACTGTCTGGGTAACCATCCAGAGGGACATCACCGAACGCAAGAGGATTGAGGATGCGCTGCGGGAGAGTGAGGAAATATTCAGCCAGTTTATGACTCACAGCCCGGTTATTGTCTATATTAAAGATGAAAATCTCAGATTAATAAAGTTGAGTAAGAATTTTGAGGATTTGTTAGGAAAACCAATCAGCGAACTGCTTGGCAAAGATTCCTATGAACACCTGCCTCTGGAATTTGCGAAAAGTGCGATTTCAGATGACCTGAGCACATTGAAAGAAGGTAAGATAATTGAAAGTGAAGAAAAACTCAACAACAGAACTTATTCTACAATAAAGTTTCCAATCAGAAGAGGCGCAGGAAAGTCAGATTATATTGGCGGCTTTTCGGTTGATATCACGATGCGCAAAGAAGCCGAGGAGAGAGTCAAATCACTCCTCGCCGAAAAAGAACTGCTCCTCCAGGAGGTGCACCACAGGATCAAGAACAACATGGGCATCATGATGAACCTGCTTTCGCTGCAATCGCACACGCTGGAAGACCCGGCGGCCGTCGCGGCACTGATGGATGCCAGGAGTCGAATACAGTGCATGGAAGTTCTGTATGACAAGCTTTACTGCTCTGTAGGTTTCAGAGAGATATCGGCACAAGACTACCTCCCTTCCCTGATTGATGAGATTGTCGGTATGTTTCCCAACAAAGGAATGGTGAAAATCGAAACAGAAATCGAAGATTTCGTGCTTGGCGCAAAAGTACTGCCACCCCTGGGGATCCTGATGAACGAGCTCCTCACCAACGCCATGAAGCATGCCTTTACAGGCAGGGATGATGGCTTGATAATGGTATCCGCATCGGTAAAGGATACTCATGTGACGCTCACCGTAGAAGATAACGGAAAAGGCATTCCAGAATCGATTGATATCGCTGCTTCCACCGGCTTCGGACTGCAGCTTGTCGGCATGCTGGCGGAACAGCTCAAAGGAACCATCCGGCTTGAGCGGCAGAAGGGATCAAAGTTCATATTGGAATTTGAGGTATCACTGCGAAAAGAGAAGTAGGCTCTATGAAAGATAGCAATGGAATACCCGGCCCTGATTCCTCTCAGGAAACTGAAGCCGCGTTAAAGCTGAACGGCAGTGCCCGTAAGAAGATTCTCCTCGTTGAAGATCAGAAGGTAACCTCAAAGGTTGAAGCATATGCACTAGAGAAAATGGAGTACGAGGTGACAATAGTCATTTCCGGTGAAAAAGCGGTTGAAGCAATAAAAACCGATCCCTCCATTGACCTTGTGCTCATGGATATAGAGCTGGGAGAAGGTATCGATGGCACAGAGGCCGCGAGACAGATTCTTGCAGTGAGGAATCTCCCCCTCATTTTTCTCACCGCGCACTCCGGGCAGGAGATGGTGGAGAAGGTGCGCGGCATTACCCGCTATGGCTATGTGATCAAGAACTCCGGCGACTTCGTGCTGCGGTCTTCAATAGAGATGACTTTCGAGCTTTTTGATGCGCATGCTAATCTGGAAAGGAAGAAGGAAGAGCTGCGCATCCTGTCGTCCCACCTCCAGAAGGTGAGGGAAGAGGAGCGGACTCTTATTGCCCGGGAGATCCATGACGAGCTGGGGCAGACCCTTACCTCCCTGAAGATGGATCTCACGTGGCTTCGCGGGAAGCTCCCTGAAGAGCAGAAGTATCTTCATTCAAGGACATACCTCATGCTCAAGGATTTGAGCTCGGCCATCGACACCGTGCATCGTATTTTCACCGGGCTGCGGCCATTCATCCTTGACGATTTCGGCATCACCGCTGCCATCATAGGTCATACAGGAAACTGGCAGGCCCTCACAGGAATAAGCTGCGCTCTCTCCCTCTCATCTGAAGAAATTCCACTTCCCTGTGAGGTTGCCACGGCACTCTTCCGCATCTGCCAGGAGGCCCTCACCAACGTGGCGCGCCATTCCGGAGCAACAGAGGTGAAAGTAAGCCTTGTTGAGAAGGAAAGCAGCATCGTGCTTACCATCGAAGACAATGGGAGGGGAATCACCGAGCAACAGTCAAAAGGGCCCGCGGCGCTGGGAATCATGGGAATGAAAGAGCACGCCTATGCCCTGGGTGGCGAAGTGAATATCCATGGCGCGCAAGGAAAAGGCACCACGTTAGAAGCCACGTTCCCGCTGGAAAAGAGGAAGTAAGACCTGCACGAAGTGTCTTTAGGCCTGTTTAGGGCACCGTAGTGGACACCTGAAAACCCTTGATCCACCGAAACCTTTGCGGTACAAAAAAAAATGGGCGCGACCGGGATCGAACCAGTGACCCCTACGATGTCAACGTAGTGCTCTAACCAACTGAGCTACGCGCCCCTTAAAGGCGACGAGCGGATTCGAACCGCTGCAAAACGGTTTTGCAGACCGCTGCCTTGACCACTCGGCCACGTCGCCGCGCGAGAGCGGAAGAAGGGGTTCGAACCCTCGACCCTCGGCTTGGGAAGCCGATGCTCTACCGCTGAGCTACTTCCGCAATTTCGACGATATTATAGCATAACGGCCGAACCTTGGCAATACCTGTTTTATCGAAAAACAGGAGCAGTTTACTAGTTTCCTGCCAGTGTAAATCGGTCTTTACCATGAAGCCCTGTGGTGCAGCGAGGGAAGAGAAAGGTGAGGCTGTGGGGCGCCGTGCCCCTGATGATGAGGTGGCCCTCATGGACGCACCTCAGGTGGTGGGCCATACAGAGGGTGATTCTGTTGAAAAGCTTGTCGCTGCCGCCATGGGAGCGGTAAACGATGTGATGGGCATGGAGGTTGCGCCGGCAGCGGCAGCCGGGGGCCTGGCACTGGTGGTTATCGCGGGCAAGGGTGCGGTGATGGAGGTCCCGTTTTTCGGGGAGGTCCCAGGCGGCAAGGAAGACGTCAATAAGGGCCTCGATGAAGAGGGACAGGTCCTGTCCGCCCTCGGCGGCTTGATCGGACCTGCCGGTTGCCCAGAGCCTCACGGCGTGGTTCCAGAGGGGGATGAGGTCCCGTTTCAGGAAGAAGCGGATGAGGGTGCCCCTGTCCGAGAGGTTCGACCCGAAGGTCCCTTCTTTTGAGGGTTCCCCGGAGAGCACCGAGAGGATCTCGGAGAGCTCAGGGTGCTCCCTGCCCTGGGTGACCTCCCAGATAACGGCTCCCCCGGAACTATGTCCCCCTTCCCTTGTTTTTTGCTGTGCGGAAATCTGGACTGCGGCATCAAAACCCATATTCCCATTGGGTTCATGGGCATTTGAATCAGCCTGGATAATCCTCTTGACGGACCTCCCCGTGACGGCCACCTCGAAAGCCTCGGGTGCGATGCCCCACTTTTTGTGAACCGCTCTCTTCGCGAAGCGGAGAAACCCCTCGACGGCCTGCATGAGGGTGGCCACAGGGACCTCCTGGGCGTAGTCAAGCCATGCTCCCTGAACGCGGGTCCCCTCCTTGAAGACCTTGGCAAGATGCCGCGCCTGCTCGGGGATGAGTTTACCCTCCTGAACAAGGTCGAGCATATCGGGATATTCCAAATAACTCCTTTCTAATGAAATAAGAGAATATGCAGCGCTGCGGGACATCCCCAGGCGCTCCCTGGTATAGTGCCCCAGGCTCAGGAAGAGCATGTCCCTGTAGAGACCGAAATTGTTGAGAGTCCGAAGGAGACGCCCCTGGTAGAACGAGAGGGAATGCCGCAGGGCCGCCATTTTCCGGAGGCGGGCAACCGTCTCGAAGGGATCGGCCGGAGGGCGCACGAGTGTCCCGTCAGGGGTGACGGTGGTATCGGCATCGGGCCTGTGGCTCCAGGGAGCTTGGAGCTCCTGGGGAAGCTGCACCGTGACGGGCTTCCAGGGGAGAAATGACCAGATGTGCGACACCTCTTCGAGATCCTTGTGGACCTGCCGTGCAAGCTCCTTTTCCTTCTCGCCGAAGGGGGCTTCGTTATCGAGGGAAGCTATGGCCCCCGCCAGGGCGCCAAGGAGAAGTGCCTTCTCCCCGATGGCGGGGGCAGCCTCTGTCTCCCTGGAGAAGGAAGCATCAGGGCCATCGCTGCCGGCAGCGCCGCTTGAGCCTTTGGAGGCTTTACAGCACTGCTGGCCCTTCCCCCGCTGGTGGCAGAGAGAAGCTCCCGTGTCAAGCGCCTCAGAGCCCTGCGCCTGGGTGCCATCAAGCGGCGCCGAAGAGACAAACTCCCCGAGAAGTGCCTCCACGAAAGCATCAGAAGGAAGGTCCGCCTCCTCCATCCTGTGGAACACTTCCAGTGCCCGATCCCATTTTGCGGCAAGAGATAGGGGAACCCGCGCGCTTACCGCGAGGCTCCCTGTGTCCTCTTCGTCGTCATCGCCGGCGACAAAGGAGTCAATGCCGGTCTCCCCGGCGCCAGCTTTAAAAAGCTTCACCTCCTCTTCAATCTCTCTTATGGTGGAATGCTTGGCTTTTGAGAGCCATTGCGCCTCGGTCTCTGGCGTCACGACCTGGAAGAGATACCGCAGCGCGCTCTTGCGCAGAAGCCCCTTTTCAAGAGCCTCCCTGATGAGGGGGAGCTTCTGAAGGGCTTTAGCGTTCCGCATCAGCTCATAGCCGCTCCTGGAGGAGATACCCAGCTCTTCCCGCACAAAGTCGGAAACCCGCACATAGCCGAGCTTCTCGAGCTTCCCGTTCAGGGAGAGGAGAGCCTCCCCGATGAGAAGATCGAGCCTGGCCTCTGCGGAAGAGAGGCACCAGAGGTTCCAGTCCAGGACCTCTCCAGTGAGATCACGAAAGATATGACGGCAATTCGAGCGCGAGAGCACCTCATCGGCGCCGTACGTGACCAGCGGGAGTTCGGGGATGGCCTGAAAGACCTGCCCGCCCTCCATGGTGGCCTCGTAGCCAGGATACTCGCGGATCATGCCGGTATTCACGATAGTCCTCCTTTCAGGATTTCTTTTTTGGTAGTAGATACCATTGTATCTCTATATTTTATTATACATCATAGATAGAAGAAAGTCAAAGGCACATGTGGCTGAAATGCTTTATAACATTGGGTTTCAATGCCATCGCCCAATGGCCTGTAGAGCGATTAAAGGCAAGTTTTGCGATTTTTTCCATCAAAATCCCTGAAAACCTCTCAGGCGAAGAGAAATGGGCTCATACGGCAGGATGAATTGGAAGAGGTGATGAAGGTGATGGCAGAAAAATATTTAAAGGTCTTAAGAAGGCCAAGGAAAATGGGGCAGCAGCTCATCCCTGCCAGCCCCCCGGGTATTTCGCATTGAGCCTCATGGCGCCTCCGAGCCTCTCCACCAGGAAAAAGCGCACCTCTTCCGGGGGAGGGGCGCCGGGCTCCCTTGCCTCGCGCCAGGTCTTCACCGCGTAAGTCTTCCCGTAGCACCATGTCCCCAGCGTGGCAATTTCCAGCTCTTTTGTCACTGAGGGCCCTGCCGCCGCCAGGTGCTCCCCGGCGAGGGAGAGCTCCTTTGTCCTGCTGAAGTAGTAAAAATCGCTGCTGTAAAGGGAGAGGAGCGCCTGCATATCATTGCTGCGGCCGGCTTCATCCATGGCCTCGATGAGGCCGTCTATCTCCACGATCGTCTCGGGGGCGATGCTATGGGAAACTTTGTCCCAGTAAGGGCTCACCTGACTGTGAAACTGTGCTTCCAGAGATTCACGGGAGATGCCAAAAGAGGACTGGAGTATGGAGGAGAAAGTGTCAATGCTCATGGATTCGCCTTTTTTCAGGATCGCCAGGCTCCGGTAGAAGGCAAGGAAAGGCTCTCGGCCGAATTGTTCCACCATATACCTCACCATGGAGGCGCTTTCCATGTACTCAGGCCTGTTGAGCTTTTCTTCAGTGAACGAATAAGGCGATGACGCCATGCCGACCTGGAGGAACCTGATAAATCGCCTGTGCACACATTCTCCTGACTGCGAGAGATAATCTGCCAGGCCCTCCCGGAAGTAGGGAGGGACGCGCATCCCTTCGGGGAGAAGGTAATACTCAAGTGCGTGGGTGATTTCGTGGCCGAAGTGCACTTTTTCATAGGAATCCTCATCGGCCACATAGGCGAGGCCTATCATATGCACCTCGGGAAGGGTCCTTCCCGCGAAGGTCTTCCCCCATGTGGGACAGTAAGATTCCCTGTCGCTCGGAAAGAGGTAGATGCTTATCCTGTCAGGTGCCTCGATACCGAGAAAGGACGAGATGGCTCCGTGGGCTTCCTCTCTTGCCGAAGCAATGCCCTCAAGGTCTTTTTCCGCCTCGGTGCCGGGGAGATAGTGAAAGACGAAGTGCTCCGACTCCTTTGTCAGGAAGACCCTGTCGGAGAGGTCATGGCGCACCAGGGCTCCCCTGTCGCCTATGGCGGTGTAATCTTCGCCCTCACTCTCGGCGGCAAAGCTTTCCGTTGGCAGGGAGGGCTCTTCGGGGCTTTGCTGTGCCAGCGGTGCAGCGGCCTGAGAGGACTGGTCCCGGGCAGGGACTCCCTGGGGCGGCGTGGGCGTGAACCCCGAAAGAGGAAACATGGCCATCACTCCCCTGAAGTCGTGTCAAGAAGGGAAGATTCTCTGGAGCAGCACGCCGCCCCACTGGGGAACCTTTCCCAGCATGATGAGCGAGAAAAGGGCGAAGAGCACCAGGGTCTCTGACTCGCCGCTCTTTATGGGCATCCAGCTGAAGGTGCCCTGTTTTTTCTCATAAGGTGAGAGCCGCGGCACGATCCTTGGCACATGGGAGCAGTATTCACTGTAAGGATCGCCGAAGGTCTCCCTGAGAAACTCCTCCTCCAGGGGGATGATAGTACCGTACACGGTGACATAGAAAAGCAGGAAGAGGATCATGAGGAGCGCGACGACAAAAGGCGGTGCCGCCCCGCAGGCCATGACGGTAAAGCCGAGGCCTGTGATGGCATTTCCCAGGTAGAGGGGGTTTCTCACGTGTGCAAAAGGGCCCGCCGTCACCAGGCAGGGCGCTTTCACCTCTTCCCCCC
This sequence comes from Candidatus Eremiobacterota bacterium, assembly GCA_031082125.1. NCBI lineage: Bacteria > Bacillati > Vulcanimicrobiota > Vulcanimicrobiota bacterium. The sequence continues at coordinate 12,894 of JAVHLM010000052.1, read as the reverse complement.
GCGTGGTCTTCCCGGCGTATCCGACTCCCCATATCCTGAGGGCTTCGCCGAGGAGCGCAACGGCAATTCCTGCAAAGAACGACGCTGGAGTCGGCTTCCCAAGGAGCAGTATGATGATCGCGAGGGGCACCATGAGGGCCCCGCGCCATTTAAAAAACCATTTCCTCATAATTACCTGCTTTTCAAGACATACCGCTTGATGAAGCCTTTTCCCTGCACTCCTTCATTACGACGAGGAGCTTACGCCGCCCATCACGGTAAGTATCTTGTATATCTGCTTCGGTTTCAGCTTTTTCTCCAGGAAGAGCCTGTCTATATGGGGCTGGATCACTTCCCGCTTCGCCCTGCGGAGCATCTGGGCCGTCTTTACATAGACCTCCTGGGATGGATCGGCCAGGCCTGGCACAAGAGCTATCTGGGCGCCGGGGGTGCCTATGGGGCCAAGAGCTCTCAAGGCCGCGAGCTTTATGGTTTTCTCCCTTTTCTGCTTCATCAGCTCCGCCAGGGGTGCAAGGGCTTCTTTTGTGCCAAGGGCCCCCAGGGCTTCGATGGCCTGGAAGAGGTTCTCCCGGCTCTCCGATATCTTTTCCGCATAGATCCTGTCAAGGTTCCTTACGAACCTGAGAATGATATCCTTGTTGCCGCGCTTGAGCTCCTCAAACTCCTCCCTGTAGAGGAGGGGCGCCGCCTTGAAGCCCAGCTCGGCGAGCTTCTTATAGACTCCCGGGTAGAACTTGATGGGCGAGGGCTTTTCCATCTTGAAGGCGATGAGCTCATCGGGGTGGTCGTCTGAGAGATCGACGAGGAAGAGGGAAAGGGGTGCCACATCCTTTTCTCCGGTGAGGAGCATGAGTGCATAGGAGGACCAGACTTTTTCCTGCGAGGTGGTGCGCTCGATCATGCTCATCAGAATAGGGACGGCTTCACGGCATCCTACCTCCCCGAGAGCCCTGGCACTTGCAGCCCTTACCGAGGAGCTCTCATCATTGATGTTCACGAGCAGTGCCTTCTCTGCCTGTTTCAGCCTCATGCCGCCTGCTATTTTCGTGGCCTCGGCCTTGACAAAGAAGTGCCTGTCGGCGAGGGCCCGGAGGATGTACTGCACGAATTTTCCAGGATCCGTGCCGATGAGGGCATAGAGGGCACCCGAGCGGACCAGCGGCGAGGGATCTTGCAGGGCTTCTTCAAGATGGTAGATGAGCTCGGCATCCTTTTCCCTCTGGAGGGCGAGTGCCGTGACGGCCCAGTAGCGGACAAGCCAGTATTCGTCCTTCAGGGCGGAAATGGCATCTCCCGGCGCGGCAAGCCCTCTTATGTCGGCGTAAATGCGCGAGGCAAAAGCCCTTTTTGAGGGCTTTCCCGATTTAAGGAGCTCTGCAAGGTGCTTCTTGGTCTCATCGGGGAAGCGCTTCAGGACGCTGTCCACGGCGGCCTGGATGGGGAAATCGAGGCGGTTTTCCTTGACTTCCAGCAGGAAGGGCACTGCCTTGTGCTCTTCAATCGCCCCCAGGGCCCTGATTGAGGCCGCAGCGACACGAAGATCCTTCTCCTGCACGGTTTTTTTGAGGGCTGCCGAGGCGTGGGGCGCATGGAGCCTTTCCAGGCATTTTGCGGCAAGGATTTTCTTGGCGATACCAGGCTCGATGCCTTCATCGTCAAGCTCTTCAAAGCGCTCAAGAATTTCATAGTATTTCTCAAGATCGCGGCGCATCTTGCTCTTTTCCCTGGACTCCTTCACGTCCTTGAACTCCCTGTCAAGAAGGATGTCCACAAGAGGGGATGAGGCCTTTTCATCCCGGTAGCGCGCGGACCCGAATGCTGCCAGGTAGTGGAGCGAGTGGAGAGAGCTTTTCAGGATGGAGCTGAAAGGCTCCTTGATGCGCTCGCTTCCCCCGTAGGAGAGGTGAAATGCGGCAAGCTGTTTCACAATCACCGATTTGTGCTTCAAAAGCCTTATCAGGCTCGCCTCAAGATCTCCCACGTGCTTTTTTCTTATGGTGTTGTTCAGATACTCGGTGATCAGGAATATGGTGATGGTGTACTTGGGGTCATCCTTCTTGAGGATTTTCTCAAGAAAGGCGAGAAAATGCGGTATCACCAGGGGATCTTCCTTCAGGATCAGGGTCTGCACCGCCTTTTTCTTTACCAGGGGATTCTCCGACTCCAGGAGCCCCGTGAGGCTCTCAAGAGCCCTTGGATCCTGGAAGTTCATAAGGGCTTCTGTGGCGGTGGAAAGGATTTTTTCGTCATCCTCTTTCTGGAGAAGCTCGATGAGAAGGTCAAGGCCCTTTTCCCTGTCGAGGGTTACAATGTTCCTGAGGGCCTGGGCCCTGAAGGACGCCGCCTGCCTCTTGTCGCCCAGATAGGCATTCAGCACCGTGAGGATTTCGCTGGCGGGAATGGAAAAGTCGGTGGCGCCATGCTTTATCAGAGAGTCGGCCGAGATGAAGATTACCCTCATATCCCTGTCCTGCAGGCATTTCTGGAGGGCGGTGACGACCATTTCCACCTCTTTGCCAGAATATACGCCCAGGAGCTGGGCGGCATGGTAGCGGATCTCGGGGGAGAGATCCTCGCTCGCTTCCAGCAGAAGGTGAAGGGCTCTCTCCTGGTCAAGCCTTGAAAGAATCTCCATGAAGGCCTTCCTGAGCTTGATGTCACCTGATTCCTTGTACGTGGCCACGATGTTGTCGTAAGCTTTCACCGCTTCCAGGTGGGCCAGTGACCACCCTGCCTGGATTTTTATCATGTCATAGGGATCGTCCAGCAGCTGAATAAGGGAATCCACGGAGCGCTCATCACCGCCCTGGCCGGCGAGATAGGCGGCGCCATGGCGAATTCTCGGGTCGCCGCTCACGAGGTTTCTCCTCAGCACGCCGTACAGGTTGGGATCATTCACTTTCTTGAAATAAAAGGCGAGCTGCTTCAGAATCTGCTTGTCGGCCTTCTTGAGAAGATGGGGGAGGGCCCTCCCCACGTAATGGGCCCGCCGCGGTTTCAGCGCTGATATGAGCTCGGTGATAATCTCAACGGGTTGATTGGTGTCCTGGAGCATGGTGACAAGAAGCGGCATGGCCGATTCATTGTCTGTTCTCGCGAGGAGCGACACAGCCCTGGTTTTGAGCACAGTATTCTTGGATTCTATTGCATCCTGGGCAAGCTGGAGCGTCTTGCTGCTGGGATTATTCTGGATGAATTTCATTACCTCCTGGGCAATGAGAGGATTCTCGTCCGAGACATGGGGGAACAGGTCTACCGAGAGCCTCTCGTCTCCTGTTATCAGGAGCGTCATGAGGGCTTCCATTCTTATGGTGTCATTTTTATCCCTAAGGGCTTTAAGAAGCGCCTCCTTGATGGAGTCGCTGTAAGGGAGATGGCTCAGGGCCCTGACGGTCTTGAGCCTCACCTTCTCCTCTTCATCGGCGAGAAGGCCTGCAAGCTTTTCAACGGCCGCTGCCTCTTTACCCGAGAGGGCTTCCTTCAAATACTGCAGGGGCCTCTCATCGTCACCCGCCTCGATGGGGCCGAAGATTATCTCGTAATAGTCCCTTTCGTCCTCCTTGCTCTCACCTTTCTTGAGGAGCATGAAAGGCTCCTGTGAGGTGGTGAGAGTCTCCTTCATATGCTGAAGCAGCTTCCTGATGGAGTCCCTTTCATGCTCATCCTCCACTTTCTCGAGGCTGGTTTCTATGTAGGGGATGGCTCTTCCATCGCGGAGCTGAGAGAGGGCCTTCACGGTGGCATGGATGAGCTCGGGCACCACGTCCATGACCAGGAGCGTCGAGAGAGGCTCCAGGGCCTCTCTCCTGCCCGATTCCCCGAGAGCTTTTATCAGCTCGCGCTTTACATTGATGTTGCTCTCTGTCCTGAGAAGGTCCGCCAAAAGCGGAATATCGGAGAAGTCACTGAAGGAGGTGAGGGAGTCTATCGCTTTTATCCTGTTCTCGGGATAATCATCGTAGAGGGCCTTGAGGCAGTCATCTCTCGAGGAGAAGTCATAGATCTTGAGGCCGATTTTTTCCAGGAGATGGGATTCTGAATTTTTTTCTTCCGCCATTGTGCCTTTGCCGTATGGAGCGTTTCCTATGCTACGCAGTGATTTTTCATCTGAATGTATTCTGCCATCCTGCAGTGATTCCCTCTATACTGACGCACATTATACTGTCATGGAGAATGAGGCCGTCTGGTATGCTCTGTAGAGTATATGTGGGAATCGGCCGGCGGTGGCTGAGCCGCTGATTGCGGCATGTTTACAAGAGCGGGCTTTTCTGCTATACTATCGGCTATGAAAAGCAGTCTCAATGTGATTTACAGGACCAGCACCTTCTGCTTTCTCTTTCTGATGGTGGCCTTCCTGGCGCTGGCGCTGTCGGGCCCCTCTTTTCATCGCTCCTGGCAGGAGCCGCAGATATCTGATCTCCCTTCGGGCTCTCCTTCGCCGGGACTGGCATCCATGTGCTCCCCTTCACCGCCTGCCCCTCCCGACCCGGGGGCCCTTGCTTCCAAAGCCTCACTGATTCTGAAGGAAAAGCTCGAGAGAGGCCCTTACAGGGAGCGCATCGCTTCAGCCAGGGCTCTTTATGGAAATGACGCCTCTTTTGAAATGTCGGGTCTCTTTATGGAGACTTTCCACAAGGGAAACGTGCTTGACCGGATGATGGCAATGGAGTGGCTTCTCGGAGGAGGCCATGTCGATCCCGGGCAGGAGAAGCTCGTGAAAATAGTCCTTCAGGACGGGGCATATGCAGTGAGGGAGCGGGCCCTCTTTTATCTCTCCCTCACCGGCGACAGCCGCTTTCTCCCCTGTTTCAGAAAGGCCCTTTCGGACGATGATTATTATGTCCGGTCCAGCGCGGCGCGGTCCCTGGGAAGGCGGGGAAAGCCTGAGGATGTGCCGGCACTGGGGGAGAGGATGGAGTATGAGAACGGGTGGACCCGCCTCTGTTTTGCCCAGGCCCTCGCCATGCAGGGAAACCAGAGAGGAAAAAAGATCCTGGAGAGGATATCATCGGACCAGTCGATGGGGAAGCTCTCGGCCTATGCCCTGGGAATGAGGTTCGAGACAGGGGAGAAAGGAGTACTTCCCCTCCTGGTGAAGAAGCTTTCTGATCGTGATGACAGGGTCAGGGAAATTGCCGGGCGGTACCTCGCAAAATTCGCCCCCGAGGAAGAGATGGCAGTGTATGTCACTCTCTTCTCAACAGGCGATCTCCAGTCGCTCCGCATTGCCGCATCAAGGGTGCAGGCCTTCAGTGACGATTCACTTTCCGCGATAATGAAGGAGGCTTTCAAGAAGGCTTCCGGCGCAAGGAAAACCCTTCTCTCGGTCTTTTCAGAGAGCCCTCCCGAAGCAAAGGCCCTGGTGCCTGTTATCCAGTCCGACTGCCTCGAGGATTACTTCGGGGGCCTCCTGGGCCTCCTTCTCAGCGTGGACAGGGAGCGCGGAGCGGCACTGGCCGATTCCATCCTCTCTCTTCCCGGTACAGGTCCGGTGCTGAAGCTCGCAGTCCTCGATGCCCTTGCCGGGCAGGGTACTGCCGGTGAGCTTGGCCTCCTCGAGCCCTCCCTCTCAGGCGATGATGATCCGCTCCGCTTTCACGCCGCCCTGGCCGTTTTCTCCATCCTGTCGCGCGGCGCCGCCTCCTCACCTCTTCCGGGGGAATGAGCTACCAGACGTAATCCTTGGCGATTTTCCGTACCTGCCTTCCACTGAGCACATGGAAGACCCGGAGCTTTTTGAGGCTTACCGGCGAGAGCTGCCCTATGGGGATATAAACGATTTTCCTGTCAAGGCGCGAGGCAAAGGTGCGGAACCACGACCGCGGCGGCTCCGCTGCCACATAGACCACATGCCTCTCGACGCTGTATTCTATGGCGGCCATCAGGAGCACCTCGGACTTTTTCCGCGCCTCGCGGTAAAAGGGATCGGTCCAGACATCATAGAGACGCAGCGGCGGAGAAGTAAGCATGAAGCCGCCGTATTCGCAGCGGGCGATGCCGGGGCCTACGATTTTCGCCGTGAGGGGCGTGGCGTAAAAGGCCATATCGGACTCCTGGTTGTGCTCGCCAAGCCATGTCATCTTCCAGGGGAAGCGCCGGTCTTCCCTGTCTTCGTCATAGATTACCACCACGGAGCCGGCGCCCCCGCCTCCACGCCTGAACTCCCTGACAAATATCTTTTTTTCATGGTGCCAGTTCCTGATGGTCTCCCTGACGTCGATCCCGTCCAGCAGCGAGTTGGTAAAGGGCTCGACGCGCGCCTTCTCTTCCGAGAGGATTGCCAGGGCCTTTTTCTTGAGGTAGGTGCCGTATCCCTCGATTATCAAGTCTTCGGGGGGATAGGAGCACATGTGCATGTCATTGAAGTTTTTTGTCCATTCCCCGGGCTTTTCTTCCTTTTTCCTCCTCTTTACGGGGACCTCGACGAGGCGCTCGCGGAGGCGGGGATAGCGCCTCCTTATGGTGAACTTCTTCGCGCCGAGCCACATCTCTTCGGCAGTGATGCGGGCCGTCTCATAAGGAGAGTTCCTGTCAATCCAGGGGTAATAGCTTCCCAGGTCCCATACCTCGTAGGCGAAGTTGTCGTCGGCAACGCCGCGGGCCGCCATGATGAGCTGGTAAAAATCGGCGATGAGCATTCCAGAGACCAGGGCGTAATTCCTTGCATACTTTGCCATGGTCCTGATCTGCCACTGCTTGATTTCCTCTCCCGTGTTCTCCTTGTAGAAGCGGGCCGCCTTCCTCACAAGGGCCAGGAGGAGGCGCTGCCTGTCCCAGAGCGGGACGGCGCTCCCCTCTTTCCAATGCTCCTCAGAGAGTGCCTTGTAAAGGCCGAGGAGCTCGTTGCAGCGGTCTTCCGAGGTCTTGAAGCGGAATACGTTTTCCCTCTTTATCTCGATTTTTCGAGGAGAGGTGAGGGCTCCAGGGCTTTCATCCCATAGCTCCCCTCCCGGCATGAGAAAGTGATCGGGCATGAGGTTCAGTTTCCTGGCCAGGGCTTTCATGAGCTCCTTCATGAGCCCTTTTTTCACTGCATCCTGGCCTCCTGCGCCCGCTGCGGGACGGGGAAGCTCCTCAGGCTCCACAGGCCTGAGCTGCTCTTTCACGGAGAGGGGGCCCGGTGTCTCGGGGGGAGCCTTTCTTCTCCCATCGAGAGAGATGACCTGCCCGATCTCCTTCGCTTCAGGAGGGGGGACCTTGTGGCCGCCCCGCTCCATTTCGTAAACAGAGATCAGGAAAGGCATCTCAGAGGTGACTTCCCTTATGGAGTCGGCATGGAGGTTGAAGATCCTTATATTGGACCGCACCACCCTCCCGAGAGGCTGCACCTGGGGTCTGCGGAGCTTGCTGAGGATGCCCCTCACGTGGGTCATGCCGCATATGAGCAGCACCTTCTTCCCCGGCTCCATGATCCTCTGGAGGTGCCAGGCCATCGAGGTCTCCCTCAGCTCGTCCGCTTCAGTGAGAGGCGGCCTTGCACCCATGCGCTGAGAATTCTCGAAGGCCTCCCAGTAGCGGGAGAGCCCCAGGCGGTAAAGGGCGTAGGAATCAGGCATGGGATCAAAATGGAGGGGGTAGTCGTCAAGGTCCAGGTCTATCGCCGAGAAGGGAATCTTGTGCTCCAGGGTCAGCCTCACGGCCTCGCAGGCCCCGTCGGTAGGCTCCACGGGGAAATACACCAGGTCGCCTGCGGCATTCTGGTAACAGATCGCCGAGAGATAGGGAAAGCGCTCGACAGCCCTGATGATATGGGATGAAAGCGTCGAGGGGAGCTCCACCGCAACATGGTGGGGCCTGATTTCGAAGAAGGCCCTCCGCACGCACCAGGCAAATTCCATGCGGTAGTGGCACACGGGCACGATGGAGAGGCTGTCTTCCTGGAGGCAGAAGTCACTGCAGTGCATATACGAGGGCCTCATCCTTGAGGATCTGTGAGATAGCCTTTCTGAGGGCTTCAAAAACCTCGCTGTTGCCGGATTTCATGAGCTTTGCCGCGTAGCGGGCTATGTTGATCCCGTCGCGGACCGTGTAGATCTCATCTTTCTTATGGGCCCGCTGGAGAAAGTTCACGACATATTCCAGGATCTGCTCGTCCAGGAAGGGAAGGTTCTCCTTCAGGATCGAGAGCTCGTCGTCGCGCTCGGGGAAGTCGAGAAAAATCTGGGGCTGGAGCCTTGAATGGATATACTCGGGCAGCTCGAAGGTGCTCGCGTCATCATTCATGGTGGCGCAGAACCTGAACTCGGGGTGAGCCTTCACCTTGATGCCTGCCACGAGGGACTCTATGTAGCGCCTGTTGTCCAGCAGGGGGGCAAGGGATGCCCAGCTTTTCTCGCTCATCCTGTTTCCCTCGTCAAGGATCAGCACGCCGCCCCGTATCATTGCCGTCACCACGGGGCTCGCCACGTACTTTATCTCGCCATGGGATGAGACTACCGGGGTGATAAGGAGATCCTCGGGCCTTGTGTCCATCGTGGCCTGGAAGATATAGACTTCCTTGCCCAGGTTTTTCCCCGTGGAATAGGCGAGGGTTGTCTTGCCCACGCCCGGTTTTCCGAGGATCCTGGGATTGAGAGGGAGATCGCTCGGGCTGATGACGAGCCACGAGGCGATGAGCTGCCGCGTGAGCTCGGCCTGTCCCACCCATTTCATGGGTAGCTCGTCAGGGTGGGACATGTGGAGGGTGACGCCCTCCATATCTATTTTCCAGATTCCGTCCTGCATGGCGGTTACCGCATTCTGCCTGTCACAAGGCCGTTATTACTTTTTCTGGGGGTGGCCTTTGCTCTCGATGAATTCCTTGAAGAAGTTGGCAATGGCATTGAAAATGCTGCTTGTCGCATGGGGATCATTCCTGGAGAAGCCTGCACGAAGCTCGTCCTGCATGACCTGGTCGCTCCCCGCCTTCCCCTTCCTGTAGGCGGCCACGATGAGGTTTATCTCACCGTCGTCAAGGAATATCCCATGGCACTGGTCACAGAAGTCAAAGGCGACACCGCAATGCACGTGCTCGGCCAGCTTCACCATGCAGCGGGGGCATGTCCGGACCCTTGTAGAGATTGAATACATGTCAGACGAGGAAGTGGCGCTTACCACCTCGGGGAGAAAGACCTTCTTGAACTTTATGCTCTTCAGGAACTGCCTTACCTCCTTGTAGTCAAACCAGAGGCCCTTGCATTTCTTGCAGTAATCTATCTCAAGGCTGATCTCTTCATCACGCAGGGCCGTCATAAGGGTATTGACGCATGCTGGACACCGTATCGCCATTAAAGCACCCCGCTTTCTCTTCTCTCTTTTTCTGGTGTATAAGCTATTATTTCTTAAGGTGCGCTTCTTTTCCTTCTCGCCCCGCAAAAGGTATTTTGGTATGAGGTGAGAATATTCTGACCATGCGCGAGGAAGGCCCCAATCCCCCCACCGGTAGCAATGACAGGTATTTCAAGGCCCTCTGGATTCTCTTTTGCCTGATGCTTCTCATCTTTGGATGGGGGAGAACTGTTTTTTACTCAGGGAACAGGATAGTCTTCTCATGCGGCGATATGGCGCGGAGCACCTTTATTCCCCTTTTTGTCCTCTATGCCCTTTACCGGGCTTTCAGGCGCGATCTCGCGCCGGTAACCTTCTGGAGGGATCCTCTCTTTCTTTTCGTGGCTCTGGCGGCTCTCTCCCCGCTCTGGGGTTCTCTCCACGATTCCTCCAGGGTGATGGACTACCTGATTCCCCAGTACTGTGCCTACCTGATGGCATGCTACTTCCTTGCCCGCTCGGAGGGAAGGCTTGCCTCCCCTCTCATTGCGGTGCTCATCTCCTCGGTGGCGCTCATGGTGCTGAGAGCCTTCTTTGAGCTCATTTTCATCCCGGGGGAGGTGGCCATCATGCACTCGTCATCGGAGCACCATACCATCCTCGCCATGCTTGTCATCATGGTCCTTCCCCTCGCCGCCGCACAGCTCACCCGGCAGGAAGCCACGAGGGGAAGGGCTCTATATGGCCTGGCCCTTGCCCTTTTTCTTGCGGGGATTTTTTTCACCAGCTCCAGGATTGGCTGGATAGCCTTTGCCTGCCAGCTCCTGTGCTGGATCGCCTTGATGAAGAAAGGCCCGGCCCGTCTGGCGTCTGTGATAGTGCCCCTCGCGCTGTTCCTCATGCTGCTCTTCCTTTTTCCCCAGGTGGGGAAACGCTTTGACACCCTCGGCAACCTGGCGGGGGACAGGGAGACAGGGACCCGCCTGATGAACTGGAAGATGGGCCTCTCGTTAGTGGCGGACCATCCCCTGCTGGGCATAGGGTACTCCAATAAGGAATATTACCGCGAGGCCAGGGCAAAGGACTCCCACTTCCAGTATGAGCATCCCCACAACCTCTATCTCCAGGTGCTGGCTTATCTGGGTATCGCCGGCCTTGCAGTGTTTGGAGCCATTGCGATCAGGACTGTCAGAGCATTTCTGAGCTCAAAGGGAAAAATTCCCCTCTGGGGTGCCTTTTTGACCTCATTCCTGGGCTTCCTGGTCATGAACTGCGCCGATTCAGCCCTCAACAGCCAGCGTGCCACGCTGATTCTGCTTCTTATCCTCTCCTGCCTTTACTACCAGGCAGACCATGCCGGAAAGGCTCCCATGGAGGCTCTGCCCGGAGCTGGTTCATGAAAGAGCATGGGCCTCCCTCGATGCTTCAAAGCGCTTTTTATGGTTACAGCGCCGGAGCCGTCTATTTCATCCTGGCCCTTGTGACCAATATAGCCATCTCGAGGCTCCTTGGCGCTCGAGTCCTCGGGGAGTATTATTTCGTCATCACCGTCAATACGGTCATCACCAACTTTGCGAGCCTGGGGATAGGCCTTTCCAATACCACTTTCCTGGCCCGGAAGGAGCATGGACCTGCCGAGATGCATGCCGTCTCGCTGGTATACTCCCTGCTCCTCGGGGCCACCGCCATCGGCCTCTTTTTTCTGGCAAAGGCATTTCTTCCCGCCCTGCATCTGACGGTCTCCCTTGCCCACCTGTCAGTGGCAGTGATAGTGCTCCCCTTCACCATCTATGCCCGCTACTGGAATTCCATGATGATCGGCCTTGACAGGATTGCATCCCTCTCCCTGGTGCTCACCGCCGCATCGATTCTGTGGAATGCTCTCACTCTCGCGGCGGTCTTCATGGGGTACGGCCTCCCGGCCCTTTTCGGCGCCTGGTTCATTTATCTTGTCATCCAGGCAGCGGCCATGGCGCTCATGATGAGGAGGGAAGGCGGACCTCTGAGGTGCGCCCCGTCCCTCCTCTGGAAGTCCCTCTCCTTCGGCTTCAGGGGGAACCTTGGAGAAGTTGCCACAGAGCTCTGGAAAAAGCTCGATGTGTTCCTGGTCTATACATGGTGCGGTGCCGAGCAGGTAGGGTATTACAGCGTGGCCCTCACGATGGTCGATAAATACCTCCAGGCCACTATTCCTGTAAGAATGGCAATCACCCCCAAAATTGCCGGCCATGAGAGGGAGGAGTCCCTCCTCCTCACCGCGAGGGCCTCCAGGCTGATCCTGGCATTTTCCCTGGCAGCCGCGGTGTTCCTTGCCCTCTTTGCCTGGCATGCAATCTTTATCCTTTACGGGAGCGCTTTTCTTCTCTCGGTGACACCTTTCAGGATCCTCCTTGCAGGGTCATCAGTCCTCACGGTGGCAGTGGTCCTGAGCATCTGCTTCATAGGGCAGCTCAAGCGGCCCGGCCTTCTCTCACTCCTTGCCTGGATCAATGTGGCGCTCAACTGCGTTTTCTGCATGATCCTCGTGCCCTCTTTCGGAATCGCCGGCGCGGCGCTCTCCACTTCAGTGACCTGTATTCTCGGCACTGCCTTCGTGGTGTACCTTTTCCACAGGATTACCGCTGTGCCCCTCAGATCACTCCTTGTAGTGCAGAGGGAAGACCTGGCGGCTCTCAAAGATGTCATTGCCTCCTTCAAAAAGAAGAGGGTTTCGTGAAGGCAGGGAGAATTTCTATGCATGCCCGCCGGTGGCCTTGTATATTTCCATGAGATCCCGCAAGGATGGTGACTCCCCGTGGCACTTGATCCCGCTGAAAAAGAGAGGCTTCTGTCGGCTTTTCAGGAGCTTGGCTTCATAAAGCACCTCTCAGGGGCGAAGTTTGAAGAGCTTGCCTTGAAGTTTTCACGCGTCACTTTCGAGAAAGGTGACTCGATCCTCAAGCAGGGGAGATCAGGGGGCGCTTTTTTCATCCTTGTGAAGGGAAACGTGAGCATCTGGGCGGAGAAAGGCTTTGAGCAGTATGTCCTTGTAGGCACTCTCAGCCCTCTCACCTATTTCGGCGAGATTGCCCTTATGGAGGGAAGGGAGCGGACTGCCACATTGCTGGCCGAAGAGTCTGTGGAAGTCTTTTCCCTGGGAAAAAAGGACTTTTATGATCTTTTCTATTCTGTACCTGCAGTGAAGAAGCTTTTTAATGACAAAGCCGCCCAGAGGAAGCGCGAGACGGACAGGAAGGTTGAGTCAGGCTATGCCGTCAACCTTTCAGAGCTTGAGCAGCGCAGGGATACCGTCAAAACCCCTGACAAGGCACCACAGATGCCGGGATCTGTTGCGGAGACCGACACGATGATTCTTGCGGTTACCGCCAGGGAGGCTCCCTCCGCGAAGGTTCCGCCCCCTGCCGATTCTGTTTCCGGCCCCCCTGCCGATTCTGTTCCCGGGCCCCCTGCCGATTCTGTTCCCGGGCCCCCTGCCGATTCTATTCCCGGGCCCCCTGCCGGTCCTGTTCCCGGGCCCCCTGCTGATTCTATTCCCGGGCCCCCTGCCGGTCCTGTTCCCGGGTCCACCGCCAGACCCTTTGCCAGGCGGAGTGCCAGGCCTGCCCCCGAGCCTGCCCCCGAGCCTGCCCCCGAGCCTGCCCCCGAGCC
>JAVHLM010000051.1 GCA_031082125.1 Candidatus Eremiobacterota bacterium | reverse complement strand
CTCTAGCTTAATTACTGAGGGGACATGTGTCTCACTCTATATTAGCACGAAGGGAGTCTTCACTATATCGGAAGGCTTTACGGAGGCAGGAGAGGAATGGGCATAGTCAGGAAGGTCGTTTACGGCAGAGCCCATGAAAGCATGGAAGAAAAGATAGAGGAGGGTCTTGCCCTCACTCCCGGCGAACGGCATGAGCTGGCCTGTGCCCTGAGTTTTCATGTCCTGGAAGTTCTGAAAACGCAGAAGATTGATCCCTATGAAGAGGAAGGCAGCCCCCCCCGGTCAAAGAGAGTCATAGAGCTCCCCGGGAGGAACCGTGAAGCCTGAGAAACTTCTGAAAAATCTCTACCATGAGCTTTCAAGATCTGGAAGATTTGATATGCTCCAAAAAAAATACCGGCAGAACCATTGACGAGCAGGATATTGAGAAGCTAGAATTTCTGAGGGGGCGGGCACTTTAAAGCTGCGGGAAAGGGCTCCCCGCTCATCGGCGAAAGAGCTCTACAATAAAAGGGGGGCACCTGCCATGAAGCACTTCCAGGCCATTCCTCATGTGATGCTTTTCCTATTGGCGCTGGGCTCTGCTGGCTTTCTGACGGCCAGCGCTTCACCGGGCGCCGATCTGCATTTTTCCACGCAGGAGCTCAAGCCCATGCCCTCGGCGGTGAGCAATGCCGCCGTGCTGGCCTTCAAAGGGAGAATCCTGGTCATCGGCGGGAACGACACGAAAGGCGCCACGAACCTCTTTCGCGCCTTCAATCCGCTCACGGGCGAATGGTCAGGGCTCCCTCCCATGCCTGCGGCCCGTTATGCCCACATGGCAGGGATCTACAGGGGAAAAGTCTACGTCTTCGGCGGGATGGCGGAAAAGAACGGGAGCCCCCTCTATGTGAAGGCCGTGGAATCCTATGACTTCGGCAGGAAAAAGTGGGACAACGAGGGCATCATTCCCGAAGGGATGGCCCGCTCGGCCCTGGTGGCATACCGCGGGAAATTCTACCTGATGGGCGGCGAAAACGACGAGCGGAAGGCCCTGGCCACTGTCTATGCCTATGACCCTCTCGGGCGGCGCTGGGAAAGAAAGCGCGACCTCCCTTACGGCGTAAACAGGCACTGCGCCCTCACAGACGGGCAGGAGCTCATTATCGCAGGCGGCATGGATGAGAAGGGGACTACCCTCTCCAGGGTCATCTCGTACGTGGCAGAAGACGATCGATGGAAAGATGAGCCTCCCCTCATAAATGCCCGCAAGAACTTCGCCGCCTTCACCCTCGGCAGAGCTTTCATGGTGGCAGGGGGATGGGATGAGAAAGAGGGGCGGAGGACTTTCCTTGACTCTGTGGAAAAACGCGAGACAGGCCGGACCGTCATGAACTGGGAGAATGCCGGAAAGCTCATTGGGGGGCGTGACGGGCTGCGCGCCGCAACATTGAGAGGAAGGGCTTATTTTCTCGGGGGTTTTGACGGCACAGAGCTTGCAGCGAGAGTCGAGGAAGGATCGTGGCACACCAGGGTAAGCCATTGGAACATCAACAGGGACCTGAAATTCCACCTTGCCTCATACAGGGACTCCGACACGCTCCTGGAAAGCCGGAACTCCCGAGCCGCAAAACCCCTGGCCTTCAATCCCCCTTTCATGCCGGACATCACCAACATCAACCTGAAGAGCATCAGGGCCCTGGGCTTTCCTCTCACCCCGCGGCCCGACCCTGCGAAGTTTTACCTTAAATTCTATGAATACCCCATGCCGCTTGATCATTCCCTTTCCGTGAGAAAGATCGCTGCCCCCCTGGGCATCTTCTCAATGGCGCGGGGCGGCGATCTTCAACACTTCATCACAGAGAAGAAGCACGTGGTGGTGAAGAAGGGATTCATTGCGCCGCCTTCCAGGAAATTCTCCCCCCGGGACCCCTATCCCCCGCTCCGCTACGCCGTGAATCCCCTCAAGGCAGGCGGAAAAACCATAGAGCCCCAGGATTATTTTGACAGCGCCATCCCCTTCTCATCGCTCTACGTGACGCCTGGAGAGGGTGAGAAAGCTCCTGCAGGTCGAAATGAAGCTGCAAAATGGAGCGCCGGGGGAGTGCTGGCCTTCCATGGAGAAATCATCGCCCTCCTGGAGCAGACCTTCACAGCGGCCGCAGGGCCAGAGCCTTCCAAATTTCATTACTTTATTGATGCCGAGGAAGGCACTGCCTCCATCGACACGCCCCGCACCGTCACCGTCATAAGAGTCCCCCGGGAGCCGATGGTCTTTTCGAACTGGAAAACCCTGCCCATGCCCCAGGACCCGGAGCATGTGTTCCTCTCGGGGCTCCTTCTTGTATTTATTGACCGCTACACGGTGAAAGAACTTGAGAGCGCCATGGGCAAAGATTCACTGATGCATATCATCAAGTCGGGGAAAAAGATTTATTCTCACGTCTTTGAAGTAGGATCGGTGGTCATCACAAAGAAGGATTAATGTGATATAATAGAGCATATTGAGAGCGATTTTCAACAAGACCATTTGAAGCAAAAGAGGTGCCCCATGGGGAAAAAACTGTCACAGGTCCTTGAAGAGGCTGGAATCACCATTGGTGGGGATGGCGGCGAGAAAAGGCAGGGCGGGAAGGATCGGGAGGTGAAGCGCGAGCCCGGCGCAAGGGCCCGCACGCTTCGCGAAATCTATTTTAAGACCCTCAGCTCGGCGAACAACGAGTTTCCTTACTGGTACTGCAGGAAATACTTCGAGCTTGACTCTGAGATCCCCGTGGTGAGGCGCGCCAGGGCCCTGAAGGAAGCCTTTTCGCACCTTACGCCCGTGATATATCCCGGAGAGCTTATCGTGATGGGGAGGGCTTCCTATTACCGCGGCTCCTTCCCCATGCCCTGGCTTTCCGAGGGTTTCTATATGGCAAGAGAGGACGAGTTCTACAAGGAGGCCATGAAGCGGGGCGCCACGAGCGCCGACGAGCACTCGCGTTTCGGCGCCGGCGGCGGGAACGTGACGGAGAGCTTCGGGAAGGTGGTTTCCATCGCCGGGAAATTCGGCATGCGCGCCGAAGAGGTACCGGCGCTCCTTTCACTTGCCAGGATGTGGCATACAAGGTCCGTTGACGACCTTGGCCACGCTTACGAGCAGTGCGTGCCGGGCTATGATATCAAGGAGAAGATCATGCGCTCCATCGTGTGCATGTTCGACTCGGGCTACACCCTTCCCCAGGGCCGCGAGGTCATCAACTATTACTATCCGCTCCAGTACGGCTTTGACGGCATTAAAGCCATCGCCAGGGAAAAAATGGCAGCCGTCGCCGGGAATGCCGACGGCGACGGAATCGCGGGTATGAACAGGCTTTACAACTACAAGGCCGTCATCGAGGTGACAGAGGGAATCCAGGCCTGGATTGAAAATTATGCCCGCGAAGCCAGGAGGCTCGCCGGCTTCTCAAAGGAGAGGAAAAAGGAATATATTGCCATCGCCGACTGCCTCGAATGGATTGCCCACAGGCCGCCCCGCACCTTCAGGGATGCCGTGCAGCTCTGCTGGACCATCCACATTGCCGTCCTCAACGAGGACGCCATCTCGGGGCTCTCGCCGGGAAGGCTCGGCCAGGTGCTTTATCCTTACTACGCCCATGACATGGAAAAAGGCCTTATCACCAGGGATGAAGTGCTTGAGCTGCTGGAGTGCCAGCGCGTCAAGTTCACATGCATAGACTGCTTCGCCTCCATGGGCGTCGTGGGCGGCGTGCTCTCGGGGAACACCTTCAACAACCTGAGCCTTGGGGGCCTTGACCGCGAGGGTAAGCCTGCCGCGAACGACCTGGAGCTTCTGTTGCTCGAGGCGGGAATCACCCTTGCCGCGCCGCAGCCTACCCTCTCGGTCCTCTACGATGAGCGCCTCCCCGAGGAGTTCCTGCTGAAGGCCATCGAATGCGTGAAGACGGGCACAGGATACCCTGCTTTCATGAACAACCGGGTGGCAATGGACTTCATCAATGAGCATTATGGCCCTGAGGGCATGACGCCGCGGGAAGCCCGCGCATGGGCCGTGGGCGGCTGCCTCGAGACGTCGCCGGGCTCATGGATGCCCCTTGACTTTGAAGGGAAAAGGTGGTGGATACCGGGCGGCTCAGGCCAGCCCACGAGTGTGGGCGTCCATTTTATCTCGCTGCCCAAGGTGCTGGAGCTCGTCCTTTTCGACGGCGTGGACAAAAGGACAGGGGAGCGGGTTTTTCCCGCCCACGGGAAGAGCCTTGCCACCTATGAAGATCTCTTCACCCAGTTCCAGCACTATTTCTCAATGGCCGTGGAGGTCCTCACCCGGTGCAACAACATCCAGCACGACGTATGGCGCAAGAACAACATGGCCGTCTTTCATTCCCTTCTCAAACCTGACTGCCTTGAGAAGGGGCACCTGATAAACGAGATGGGGTATCGCTACAATGCCACCTTCAACGTGGAGTCAACGGGCACCGCCAACCTGGTGAACAGCCTCGCCGCACTCCGCCACCTTGTCTATGACAGCAAAAAGCTCACCCTTGACGAGATGAAGGAGGCCCTCCTCGGCAACTTCGGCTTCAAGACCGCCCAGGAAGTCAACTCCTTCAGCCTCATGGACCAGGAGAAGCGCGATGAGAGCGGAGCTTATGACAAAATCCACTTTCTCTGCCTCACGTCACCCAAGTACGGCAATGACGATCCTTATGCCGATACCATATTGAAGGACTGGGAGGAGTGGTTCTGCTCCATGTGCCGCCGTTATGAGTCGCTCTACGGGAAGCCCCTTTACCCCTGCCAGATTTCAGTCTCGACCCACGGCGCCATGGGAGCCGCCACGCTCGCGGGGCCTGACGGGCGCCTTTCGGGAACCACCTTTGCCGATGGCTCTCTCTCAGCATACCCGGGCACTGACAGGAAAGGTCCCTATGCCCTCTTCACGTCGGCAACAATATGGGATCACTCGCAGTCGCAGAACTCGCAGATGAACCTGAAGGTTCATCCCGCGACCGTGAAGGGCATGGAAGGCGCGCGGAAGCTCCTGGCCCTCACAAGGGCTTACATGCGGGCCGGCGGCTTTCATGTGCAGTACAACATCGTTGACTCAACACTGCTGAAGGAGGCGCAGCTTGATCCCGACCATAACCGGGAGCTCATGGTCCGCGTGGCGGGCTTCACCCAGTACTGGGTGGAGATTGGCAAGCCCATCCAGGACGAGGTCATTGCACGAACGGAGATAGAGGAGGTTTCATGATGAAGGAAAGTGCGGCACGGCACAGGGACTGCAGGAATTTCGCCCCTGTGGACGTGATAAAAGGGATTTGCCACATGACTGAAGAGACGGTAAGCGCCGATGAAGGCTCGTGCCCCTCATGCATCTGCCTTCCCCGGTGCAGGGAGTGCCTGAATTACGAGGAGGCCTCAGCGGGCCTGGGTAAATGCGCCGCCTCAGTGACGGGATTCTTCGCCTATGAAGAGATGGCGGCTGTCACGTGCGAGCTCTACAGGCACCGTGATGAAAACTTCTGAAATACCTGATGGCCTCATATTCGACATCCAGGGTCATTCCGTCCATGACGGGCCGGGATGCAGGACCCTCATCTTCATGGCAGGGTGCCCTCTGCGCTGCGAGTGGTGCGCCAATCCTGAAGGACAGTATGCCCGCCCCGTGCTCATGTACCGCCCCGCCAGGTGCCGAAGGCGCCCATGGAGCTGCGTGAGCGCCTGCCCCCGCGAGGCCATCACCTGCAGGCAGAATCAGGAAATCCCCCTCTCCTTCAACAGGGCCCTCTGCGACGAATGCCGCACCTACGAGTGCATCACAGCCTGCTTCAGCGAGGCACTTGTGCTGAGCGGTGCATATTATTCCCTCGAGAAAGTGATGCACATCATCAGGCGTGACAGGGATTACTGGGGAGAAGGTGGCGGCATTACCATCGGCGGCGGCGAGCCCCTCAAGCAGCCCTCTTTTGTCACGGCCGTCCTCGAGAGCGCAGGAGCCGCCTACATTCATACCGCGATAGAAACATCGGCCATGAGCCCCCGGGAGACCTTTCACCGCGTGTTGGCCCACGCTGAATGGGCTTTTATTGACATCAAGCACATGGACCCGGTAAAGCACCGGGAGGGCACCGGCGCCGACGTGGAGCCAATCCTCGCAAACATCTCATCCCTCGGGAACTCTTCATGGAGCGGAAGGGCCGTCATCAGGGTGCCCGTCATCCCGGGATACAACGATACCGAGGAGAACATGAGGGCCACGGGACGCTTTGTCCGCTCGGCAGGACTCACGGAGATGAACCTGCTCCCCTTCCACAGGCTCGGGGCTTCCAAATACACGGCCCTCGGGAGAGCCTGCCGCTATGGATCCACGGAATCTCCAGCCGATGAGCATGTTGACAGCCTCGCGAAGTATATTGAAGACGAAGGCGTCACGTGCTACCGGGGCCACGACACCCCATTCTGAGGAACTGCAGGCTCGGAGCTTCCATCTGTGAGGTCCTTTGAAACCCGGCAGCTTTCACCAGTTTTCGCACGGGAGGGAGCTCAGAATGGTGAAAAAATACATGAAGCCCCTGGACTGACGTTCATGAGGCTCCATCTCAAGCACACCACGTAATGACTCCCTAGGGCATGGGATATAGCTCCACGACTTTTCCTGCCAGGACGAAGCCTTCCTTGCAGTCGTTGGTCACGATGCGGTACCATGCATCTTTGCCTACGACGATAAACTCTTCGCCTTCCATCACCTTCCTTATGATCCTGGTGTTCTGGGAGGCTCCCGTGTACATGATGGCGTAGCCATCCTGATCATTTATGGTCGCGATTGATTTGCCGTCATTCCAGCGGATGACAAGCTTGCTCTTGTGCACGTACCCGATGGTGTTGTGAAGGGCAAAAACCTGCCACCAGTCGCCCTGCTTGCGGTTGAGCACCAGGCAGAGCTCGCCCTTGTTCACGGTGGTGAGGACCCTGGAGTTCTTGTCGGGCAGCAGGTGCACGTTGACGGGCCCCTTGTCGGTGAAGGCTGCAATCTCGTAAGCCCATGCGGGTACTGCGCAGGTGACGGCAAGGAGCAGTAAAAGAAAAACTATCAGAAGGGCATTCTTTTTCATAGGTTCCTCCTCGTTTCTTTATCTTTCTCGTTTCTTTATCTTTCAATATTCCTTATGGCTGGCCGTGATCCCTCTCGAATCCTCTGCGGGCACTGAAGAGAGCTCACCGGCTCATCACGCTTGAAAAAAATCCCCTCCCTGTGCTATGATTGAAATGTTTTCTGGAGAGGAGGCACCTATGGGAAAAGTGGAAGAGGATCTTCTGAAGCATCTTCAGGAGAAGCAGCAGCAAAGAGCGCTTGAAGAGGCTGAGAAAAAGGCGAAACAGAAATTTAACCTGAAAAGCGCCGCAGGCATTGGAGGAGTGGCGATCCTCCTTCTCTGGAAATTCAAGGCCCTCATCATCATAGTCCTTGCCAAGCTGAAATTCATCCTGCTGGGCGCCAAGTTCATGGGCCTGGGAAAGGTGCTGGTCACGGGTGGATCGATGATCCTGAGCGTTTTTGCCTATGCGACCATCTGGGGCTTCCCCTATGCCCTCGGCTTCGTGCTCCTCATCCTTATCCATGAGGCAGGGCATGTCCTCGCCCTCTCCCACTACAGGGTGAAGGCCTCAATGCCCATTTTCATCCCCTTTGTCGGCGCTTTCGTTGCCCTCAAGGAGATGCCCAAGAACGTTCTCATCGAAGCGGTGACTGCCATCGCGGGGCCCGTCGTGGGAAGCCTGGGAGCCTTCGCATGCTACGGGATCTATCTTGCCACGGACAACACCCTTTATCTCTCGCTTGCCTGGGTGGGTTATATGATAAACCTTTTCAACCTTCTGCCTGTCCTTCCCCTTGACGGCGGGAGAATTGCCGGCGCCATATCGCCGCGTCTCTGGATAGTGGGCCTCGTGGTATTCGCCATATTCTTCTTCATCCATCCCAGCCTGATCCTCATCATCCTGGTGCTGCTGTCGCTGCCGCGGGTAATTGCCAGTTTTCGCCTCTCTCCCGGGGAAGCGGACTATTTCAAGCTCACGCCGGCTCAGCGCACCGGCCTTACCCTTGCATATTTCGCCCTCGGCGCGGTGCTGGCGCTTCTGGCAGCCCAGACCCACACGGTCCTGCAGGGGATTATCTCCTTGAAGGGGAATCAATGAGCTATCAGGCCAGGGGGGCATAAAGCTCTTTGCCAGAGATATCTTGAAAGAGAAAGGACCATACCTATGGAGTGCGCCAATCATCCCGGAAGGGAAACAGAGTCAAAGTGCAGGGATTGCGGAAAAGCCGTCTGCGACGAGTGCGCCGAGAAAACCGTGAACGGCACCTACTGCAAGGAGTGTCAAGAGAAGGGGAAAGCCGCCGAGTCACTGCAGTGCGACAACCACCCCGAAAAGGAGGCCGCAGGAAAATGCAACGAGTGCGGCAAGGCGTTCTGCAGCGAGTGCACCGAGAAAATAGGCGAAAATCTTTACTGCAAGGCCTGCATCGACAAGGGAAAGCAGAATCTCGTCTCGGCGGTGGAGGATCTCTCAAAGAACATCAACTGGGGAATGGCTTTCGTGGCGGGCCTCGTCGTGGCCCTCATAGGGGCCGTCATCTGGGACAAGGTGGAAATCTGGTTCAAGATCCGCCTGGGCATCATAGCCATCGCCATAGGCTACGGCGTGGGCTGGGCCGTCTGCGTCGGCGCAGGGGGCAAGCGCGGCACAGGGCTCCAGATAATGAGCGTCGTGCTCACTCTCACAGGCATTGCGGGGGGGCTTTTCTTCACGATTCATGATTACCTGCTGCAGGAGGCGGCGAAAGGAACAACCCCGATGAATCCCGGCTCCGACTGGCTCATGACAGCCCTTGTCTTTCCAATGGTGCTCCCGCAGCTCCTCTCACCTATGACATTGATAATAATTGCCATCGGCATCTGGCAGGCCTGGGTCATCCCGGCGATGCCGAAGATCGACCTTGGCAAGCCAGATTAGGCGGATTGCCTATTCCTTTGCGCCGCTCCTCCTCAGGAGGGCAGCTGTCTCCTTATCGCCTCCCCGGATTACGAGAGCAAGGGCCGTGTTCCCCTCGTAATCTGCAGTATTCACGTCGGCACCCTTCTCGAGAAGGAGCTTGAGCAGCTCCCTGTTTCCCTTCACGGCAGCCCAGTAAAGGGGCGAGCCCCCGGGAATGCTCCTCGCGTTGATATCGGCCCCCTCCTCCACAAGAAGGGCTGAGAGCTCACTCTGGTTCTTCTTCACCGCATAGAGCAGCGGCGTGTTGCCGAAGGTATCCCTGGCATTGATGTCGGCTCCCCTCTTTATCAGAAAGGAGGCGATTTTCTTCTGGCCCTTCTGGGAGGCATAGTGGAGGGGAGTCTGGCCGTACTTGTCCCTGGCATCGATTATCGCCCCTTTTGCCACGAGAAAGGTGACCAGATTGAAATTTGCCTGCAGTGCCGCCAGGTGAAGAAGGCTCTTCCCGTCGCCGTAAGTGAGGGAAGAGTGCTCTGGATTCTTCGCCACCATCTCCTTGAGCTTTGCGAGATCGGTATTTTTTGCAGCCTCCTTGATTTTTTTCACCTCATCGCCACCGGGGGCATGACTCCGCCGGAGTGCAGGCTTCCCGCAGTGAGGGCAGGTGAGAGGCAGTGCCCCGCTCACCGGGCCCCGCGCACGCCGACGCCGCAGCACCATATATACTGCAAGGCCCGCAGCCGTCAGAAAAATGGTAACCATCAGGAACGGCACAATGTTGAAAGGCATCTCGGTTACTTACCCCATCACATTATAGCACATGAAAACACTCCATAGGAACATGGCCGGGGCTGTCGAATATGATACTGCCCTATTACAGAACAAGGAGCCTCCCATGAGAAAAGCACTCTACCTCTCGGCGCTCTGCGCAGCCCTTTTGCTGGCAATCACCCAGATTGGTGCTGCTTCAGGCACCTTTGATACGCACTTCACCGATGCCACGCTCCGCGTGGACTATTACCACAGCGGTGATGCCAAATCGGAAGCCATCACCATCGGGAGGCTCTACCGCTCAGCGCCCTGGGCGGGCAGCATCACCAATCTCATCGATCCCATGAACCTTGGCAAATATTGCATAAAGGTCTCTGACCCTGCGAGCGGGACCCTGCTCTTCTCTCGTTATTTCAATACCATCTTCGAGGAGTACCAGACCACTGAGGCTGCCTTAGGGGGGAAAATGAAGACTTACGAGGAGTCAGTCCTGATTCCCTTCCCAAGGCGGCCCGTGACCCTGAGCTTTGAATCAAGGCAGAAGGATCAGTCCATGAAGGAGGTCATGAAAACCGTCATAGATCCCGCCGACACCCACATCAGCTCCTATTCCCCGGACCCTTCAGTGGAGGTCATCGCTCTCTCTGAGGCCGGCGATCCCCACACACGCGTTGATTTCTCCATCATCGCCGAGGGATATACAGAGAAGGAGAGGGAGAAGTTCATAGCCGACGCGAAAAAGGTGACGGCGGCCCTCTTCACCCAGGAGCCCTTTGCCTCAACGAGAGAGCGTTTCACCATAAGGGCCCTCTTCAAGGCATCGCCTGAAAGCGGCTGCGACGAGCCCGACTTCGCCATCTTCAGGAGAACGCCCCTGGGGTGCAGCTTTGACTCCCTCGGCTCAGAGCGCTACCTCCTCACGGAGCGCAACGAGCGGCTCCACGACATTGCCTCCATTGCACCGTACGACACTCTCGCCATCCTTGTCAACACGAAGCGCTACGGGGGCGGCGGCATATACAACCACTATGCCACGTGCATCTCTGACAGCCAGTGGACCAACTATGTCTTCATCCACGAGCTGGGCCACAGCTTCGCGGGGCTCGGTGACGAGTATTACACCTCCAAGGTGGAATACACCGATTTCTACCCCCTTGACAGGGAGCCCCTCACGCCCAACATCACGGCGCTGCTTGACGTGAAAAACCTGAAGTGGAAAGACCTTGTCACGGCCGGAACGAAGATTCCGACGCCGTGGGACAAGGAGCACTATGATAAAAACGATATGCGCTATCAGGATATCAGGGACAGAATATACCAGAAACTCGCTGAGGCAAAGAGGAACAGGGCCTCCAGGGACGAGATCGAGAAGATAGAGCGGGAGCAGAGCCAGCTCTCGTGGAAGTCATACACGCAGGCCCAGGCCATCCTGGCGGCTGACAGGGGCCAGGGGAAAGTGGGCGCCTTCGAGGGCGCCGGCTACCAGGTGAAGGGCCTCTACCGCCCCATGCTGGACTGCATCATGTTCTCCAAGGGTGAGAAGCCTTTCTGCAGGGTATGCCAGGATATCATCAGGAAGCGGATTCTCTTCCTGAGCGAGTAGCGCCTCCCCATGGACGGAGAACGCAAAAAGTACCTCCTCATCATTGCAAGCGCCAGCTTTGCCGCCTTCATGGGGAAACTGGACGCCTATATCGTAAACATCTCCCTCCCCACCATCGCGAAAGCTTTCCATATTTCCACGAGTGAAGTCTCCCTGGTGGTGATATCCTATCTCCTCTTTCTCACCTGCACGCTCCTCATATTCGGTAAGCTTTCTGACAGGCTGGGACTGAAAAGGATTTTCATCGGGGGCTACGTGACTTTTGTGGCGGGCTCCCTTCTCTGCGGCATATCGGGTTCCCTCCCGGCCCTGGTGGCGTCGAGAGCCCTTCAGGGGACGGGAGGAGCCATGCTTGCCACTTCGGCTTATGCCATCATCCCGACGCTCCTGCCCCGGGGGATCACCGGGTGGGGCTTCGGCCTCCTCGCGACAGCCAATGCGCTGGGCGTCTGCATAGGCGCACCCCTGGGAGGCTTTATCACGGGCTGCTATTCATGGCATGGAATTTTCCTTGTCAATATCCCCCTGGGAATTCTTGCCATCCTGCTGGCACTCAAGGTGATTCCCGCCGACCGCCCGCAAAAGAGCGGCGGGAGAGGATTTGATTTTGCCGGCGCGGCTCTTAGTTTCATCGCCGTCGTGGCATGCATGATAAGCCTCAACAGGGGCCACGGGGCTGGATGGTCATCACCCCTCATCATCGGCGGATTTCTTCTTGCAGCGGTTACGGGGACTGCCTTTATTGCCATTGAGAGGAGGCAGCGCTCTCCCCTCCTGGACCTCGCCATATTCAGGGACAGGGGCTTTGTCCTGGCTGTTGCGGCGTCATCGATCGGCTATCTTTACGTCTCCGGCATCTCTTTCCTGATGCCTTTTTACCTGCAGCTCGTGCTGGGGCTCACCCCCCAGGGCGCCGGCATGGTCATCATGGTCTTCTCTGTCGTCTTTGTCCTTGTAGGGCCTTCAGCGGGAAAGCTCTCCGACAGGGTGAGCCCCTCCCTGCTCTGCGCCCTCTCGATGGCTTCATCGACAGTGGCGACACTCTTTTTTCTCCTTGTCCTGCCGGCAAAGAGCCTCACACTCGTCATCATCTTCATGATATGGATTGCCGTCTCCTTTGCCCTCTTCTTTACGCCCAACAACAAGCTTGTGATGTCAGGAGGGACAGAAGGCCTCAAGGGCTCGGTGGCTGCCTTCTTCAACATGAGCATCAACCTCTCGATAACTCTGGGCGTCTGCATTTTCGAGGTGGCTTATTCCTCGGTGCTTCCGGCGAAGGGCCCCGGGGGGGATATGCCTTCAGGCAGCTCTCTGCTGGCGGGCTTCTCCCGGGCTTACCTTATCGGCGTCATTTTCTGCGCGGTTTCAGGGCTACTGTCACTGCTCTGCGCTTCAGGAAAGGCCGGAAGCACCGTCGGTGAGGAAGGGGCAGGGCTCCCCCCTGAGGGGTAAAGACCCTGGCTCTCCACCGGCAGACGGGATTTCCCCGGGAAGCAGGCGGAAGAGCAGACGGCCCGCCACTTCGCGGCGATATGCCGCTGACGCCCTTATATCGTCTATGGGCTTCACCGCGCTCTCGGCCAGTAAGGCAGCCCTTTTCAGCACCTCAAGAGAGAGCGGATTCCCCGTGAAGACTTCCTCAACGGCTCTGGAAGTCATTACGGTGGGCCCCGCACTCCCCCAGGCGAAGCGCGCTTCCTTCACGATATCACCCTCCATCAGCAGAAGGGCCGCCATGCTTACCACGGCAATTGCCTGGGCCTTTCTTCTTCCCACCTTTTCATAGTGGTGGACTGAAAAATGGGAAGCTTTCCTTATCCAGAGGCCCCGGAGGATTTCGCCGGGCTCAAGGGCCGTCCGGCCGGGGCCTTTTATGAAGTCAGCAAGTGCCATCCTCCTGGTGCGCTCCCTCGCGACAAGCTCCACCTCGGCGCGGAGCACCGTCAGTGCCGGCAGCGTATCGCCCGCCGGCGAGGCCGTGACTATGTTCCCCCCCATGGTGCCCATGTGGCGGATGGGAGGAGACGCGAGGACGCCGACAGCCTGTGCGAGGAGAGGAAACTCTCTCTGGACAGACGGCAGGGCTTCGACGCGGTGATGGGTAAGTCCCGCGCCCAGGAAGACCTCTTCACCTCCGTCGGTGACTTCTTTCAGCGCTCTCACCCTTTCGAGGCAGATCAGAGAGGGAGGCGAAAGAAGGCCTTTACGCACCTTGGGGATCAGATCGGTGCCTCCCGCATAGAGCATGGCGCCTGGCTCCCTGTCGAGAAGGTCCCAGACTTGATTGAGGCTGCGGGGAATATGAACTTCCTTCATGGGAGCCCTCCCTGGCGGCCTATGATCTCGACGGCGTCAACTATCTTCTGATAACTGCCGCATCGGCAGAGATTCCCCGAGATGCCCCGGCGGATCTCCTCCCGCGTGGGTTGGGGAGTGCGCCTGAGGAAATCGATGCCTGCGAGCACCATCCCCGGTATGCAGAACCCGCACTGTACAGCACCTTTCATTACAAAGGCCTCCTGAAGGGCATGGAAAGCTCCTTCCCGAGCGGCTCCCTCGATGGTAAAGAGCTCTCTCCCTTCGATCTGCGCCGCGTACATGAGGCAGGAGAGCCTGCTCTCACCGTCCACCAATATTGTGCAGGCGCCACAGTCTCCCATGCCGCAGGACTCCTTGGTGCCTGTGAGGCCCAGGTCCTCTCTCAGCAGGTCAACGACTCTCCTCTGAGAGGGAGCTTCCACAGTCATTTTGTCGCCATTCAGGAAGAAAGTTATTACCATGGGCTCTTCTCCTTCAACGCCTCCAGTATGCGCTCGCCGGTAAGGGGATAACAGGATATCCTCACCCCGCATGCATCGGCGACGGCATTCACTATGGCGGGGAGAGGGCCATTGATGCTTATCTCGCCCATCCCCTTGAGGCCGAAGGGCCCGGTGCTCTCATGAAGCTCTACAGCCACGGACTCCACCTCAGGCACGTCTGATGAGGCGGGAATGAGGTACGCTGAGAGATCCGGGGTGGCACAACGGCCCTTCTCCACGATAAACTCCTCAGTGAGGGCATAGCCGATTCCCTGGACTATTGCGCCCTGCACCTGCTGCTCATAGGTCAGAGGGTTAATCACCGCGCCGCTGTCCGTGACGGCGATATACTTGAGAACCGTGGCCTCACCGGTGAGCAGATCCACTTCCACTGAGGCGCAATGAGCTCCATAGGAAAATATGGCGTGGGGGAGGCCGCAGGCAGTGAGCATCGTTTCGCCTCCCGGGCGCTCGGGAGCCGTAGGGGCGGTGAAATGGAAGGAGGCGGAACGATCTTTGTCGCCGAGCTCCGAGGCAATTGAGGCCAGGGGGATCTCCCTGCCGTCAGGGCGGTGAAAGACTGCCCCGGGCACCAGGAGCATATCATCGTGATTTTCCGTCATCACGATATCGGCAGCCTTGCTGAGGATGGAGCTCTTGAGGGCCGTGCAGGCGCCGATAAGGGCGTTCCCAAAAGTGTAGGTGCAGCGGCTTGCGGCGGCGGAGCCGCTGTTCTGGGTTTTATCAGTGTCAGGAAGGACAAGCTCTATATCCTGTGCTCTCTGGTTCAGTATGGCCCCCGCGATCTGGAGGTTTGCCGAGGCATTCCCCTGGCCCATGTCAACAACACCGCAGTACACCTTGAACCTGCCTCCAGGCGTGAGCTCCACTCTGGCACAGGCCTCGTCAGGGACCACAGGCCCGTAGCCCTGGGCATGCACCGAGAGCGCCAGGCCGGTGCCCCGCTTTTTAAAATGCCCGGCAGCAGCCTTCCAGGCCTCCCTCCCGCTCCAGCCCTCGTGCATGGAGAGCCTATCCAGGCATTCACGGGCCCCTGTGGAGCTGGTGAGGGTGATGCCTGTATAGGTTTTGCCCCCTGCTTTCACGGCATTTTTCATGCGGAGCTCCCACCTGTCCGCATGGAGCTCTAAAGCCATCATATCCACGACCTGCTCAATGGCTGCCGTCACCTGGGGGACACCGAACCCTCTGAAGGCACCTCCCACGGGGTTGTTGGTATAGACCGCCTTACCCTGCAGGACTCCGTGAGGAATCATATAGGCGCCGGCAGCGTGCTCCATGGCAAGGGCGAGCACCACGCTCCCCAGGGAATCATATGGCCCTGTGTCAAGAACGATATGGGCCTCAAGAAAATGAAAAAAGCCCTCACTTGTGGCGCCAAGACGATAGCGCATCTGTGAGGGGTGTCGCTTTGTCGAGGCGATGAAAGATTCCTCGCGACTTAACCACATCTTCACAGGCCTCCCCCCTCCGTGGAGGGCGGCAAGCGCGAGATAGCACTGGACCGTCACGCCGTCCTTGCCTCCAAAAGCACCGCCGGCATAGGGCGCGACTATCCTTAAATCCCCGGGTTTCATGGCCATCACTTCCGCCACTTCGGTGCGGTCGCGGAAGGGGGTCTGCGTGGAGCACACAATGGTTATCCTGCCGTCGCTCCCCTGCTCGGCCCACCCCGACTCCGTCTCCATATAGGCATGCTCCTGCCACGATGTCACAAATTCACTCTCCACAGTGACATCACATTCCGGGAGGGCATCACGGCCTTTCCCCAGGACAAGCTCCCATGAGAAGAGCACGTTCCCCGTGCCCTCATGAAGGCACGGGGCGCCTTCCCTGAGGGCCTCCTGCGGCGAGAAAACTCCCGGCAGGACCTCGAAGTCGCAGCAAATCGCCCCGAGGGCTTCGGTGAGGGACTCCCTGGTCTCGGCGACGACAAGCGCCACGGCATCGCCGCAATGGCGCACTCTCTCTCCTGCGAGGACCGGCTGATCCTTCTTTACCACGCCGTGAAGGTTCACCCCGGGAATGTCAGCGGCAGTGAGCACTGCGACTACGCCCTTCATGGCACGGGCCCCTGCAGTATCAATGCTCTTTATAATGCCATGGGGTATTCCGGCGCGCTTCACACCGGCCCAGAGCATGCCGGGGCGGTAGAAATCAGCGGCGAAGGCCGTGAGGCCTGCCACCTTCTCCCGGGCGTCGGCGCGGGGAAAAGGGATTCCTATGATGGGAACACCCTCCGCGTCTTCATCAGATTGTGATTGCGTTGCTTTGCCTGCAGATTTCTTTGTGTGCACGGGCCTTCCTTGCCGGCTCAGGACGAGATGATCCTGCCGAGATTCTCTACGAGGCACTCCAAGGCCTCCCTGGTACCGATGGACACCCTTATGTGGTTAGGGAAACGGAATCCAGTCATGGTGCGCACCAGCACGCCTGAGCAAAGCAGCCTGCGGTGTACAAGCATATCGCTCATAGGGAGCCTCACCATGAGAAAATTACCCTCGCCGCAGATGATGGGAAGCCTCATCTTTTCCAGCTCAGCGATAAGGTATTCCTTCCCCTCCCTCACCATCTTCCTCGTGGCAGCGATGTAGTCTTCGTCGCCAAGGGCTGCCTTCGCAGCGAGCGCCGCCTCCTGGCCTATGGTGTTCACGGAGTAGACCACGCAGGTGCGCCTCAGCGCATCGACAACCTCCTGCCTCGCGGCGAGATAGCCTACCCTGAGGCCCGCCAGGCCGTACATCTTTGAAAAGGTGCGGAACACCACCAGATTGGGGTACTGGTCAATCAGGCTCATTCCCTGGGGATAATCGCTCTTCTCGACAAATTCCGCGTAAGCCTCATCAACGACGACGATCTGCCTCCCTCCGATGCTCTCCAGAAATCTTTTGAGCCGCGGGGCATCCCAATAGGTTCCCGTGGGATTATTGGGATTGCAGATGAAAATGATCTTGGTGCGCTCGTCGATCCGGGAGAGAATCGCTCTCTCGTCAAAGAAGTAATTCCTGAGAGGCACCAGCCTCGCTTCGATCCCCGAGAACTTTGCCACCCACTCATAGACGGCAAAGGTCTTGTCTGCGGTGATGATGTTGTCTCCCTGCTCACAGAAGGTCTTTATCACGAAAGCGATGACCTCGTTGGCGCCGTTGCCCACAATGAACTCATCGGGGCTCAGACCGAACTTTTCTGCAAGCTTGTGGCGGAGATAGAAGGAATCGCCGCTGGGATACTGAGCCGCCCTCTCAGAGTTAAAGCTCTCTATTACCTCGCGGGCGGCGGGAGGGGGGCCAAGGGTATTCTCATTGTTGTTGAGCCTGAAGATCCGGTCGCAGCCATACATCTTCCTGAGCTCGGCATCAGGCCTGCTCGGGACGTAGGGTTCGAACCGCCTCACATGGGCAGGAAGAAAGGAGGCAGGAGACCAGGAGGTAATCACGGCTCACTCTCCGCGTTGTATTGAAACAGCACCATGTCGCCCCTGGCGCCATGGGGCACCACCACCGCAGGCTTGAAGCCTGTGGAGAGAAGAGCCGGGGTAAAAAGGCACTGCCAGGGCTTCCCGAGATCCATGACAAAGAGAATAAAGTAACAGGACAGATCATTGACGATAACCTTCACATACTCCTCTAGAACCTCCAGAGCATCAGGTCCCCACCACACGGGAAAGAGCTGCACCGCTCCCATGACCTTGTCAATGTCCGTGATGATAACGGCGCTCATCGTGGAAACCTCGCCCGCTTCAGAGACATGCTTCAGCTCCCTGTGGATATAAAGCCTGCGGTACTGCTGCTCAAGAAAAGGCTCGATTGAGGGGTGGCACCACATGGTACCGCAGGGATCCTCACGCAGATAACGATAGTTGAGAGTGCGCTCTATCTTTTCGCCCGTCTCCCTGTCATAACGATAGATGGTTCCAATGGTCTCAAAGTAGCCTTCGGGAAGAGGTGAAAAGGTCTGTATTGCCAGTATCCCTATCGCATGGGTTCTTGCCACATTATTGATGCAGTGCTCCAGAAGTGCCACGCTTATTGGAGATTCAGGCGTCTGACCCAGCAGATAGGGGCCGAAGAGCATGACAAGCCCTTCCCGGTAAAAGTGCCAGAGGATGCCTCCGCCGATATGACCCGCCTTGTCAACGGCTATGGCACAGGAGAGCTCTCCGCAGCTCATCTTGTCCACGACCTTGCCGTGAACATGAAACTCCCTGTGAATTCTGGCCGGATTATGGTACTGTGAGAGCATCCTGAGGAAAAGCTTCAATTCCTCGCTGTCAGGCCTCTTGAGGGAAAACTCCTTGAGGGGGACCGCGGCGGGAACGGCACCCTCAGCCATGGGAGGATAATCCTTCTCCTTGGTGATGACAAGGCAGAGGTTATTGCCATCCGATGAGAATTTAAAGCGGTCCACGGCCCTCGAGGCCAGAATAAGCCCTGTCTCGCAGCTCTCATCTTCCGCATCGGCAGTGGCGGTCAGGTTGAAGGCCTTCATGGGGAAATCCCTCGCATCAAAGACAAATTCAATGCTCGCATAGTAATAGCCCCGGGAGAAACTGAGCTTCACCTCAGTGCTCCCGCTTCCCTGCCTGCAGAGGTAGCAGAAGATCTCCTCCGTGGCGAGCCTGAGGGCCATCGCCACTTTCTCGTCGAAGCCCATTGAGCGCACCACTGTCTCTGAAACGGAGAGCGCAACAGGGATGAGAAACTCAAGGGCCATCAGCTTGATCACAACAGGGTGCTCTCTGTCCATCAGGGGTTCCTTTCGGCAGCAGTCTTTTCCCTGGATTTCTCCCTTGCAGTCCTTCTCTCCTCTCGAAGGGACCGTTGAAGGAAATACCTTGCTGCAGTATAATTCTCATGCCATGAAAATCACATGCGACATCCCGGTGGAGCCCGGTCAGCCTTTTGTCATTGACAATTTCCGGCCCTCTGATGCGGAGGGAATAGCCCGCCTCTTCTGCTCCGAGTACGGCGCTGCCTATCCCGTTGAGACCTATTATTACCCGGAACAGATTATCGAAGAGCATGAGAAGGGGAATATCTTCCCCGTGGTGGCCCGCACGCCCCGCGGCGATATCATTGGCCATGGCTCGCTCTACAGAAGCTCCCCGCCCTTCGAGGGGCTTTTTGAAACAGGCCAGTACATCGTGCGCAAAGACTACAGGACCACCTTCGCCGCCTACACGATCCACAAACATCTCATGGAAAAAACCATTGACCTGGCAAAGCCACGCTGTATATACGGAGAGGCTGTCTGCACCATCCTCGCAAGCCAGAAGCTCATGACAAGGGAGAGCTACAGCGATATGGCCCTGGAGCCGGGACTGATGCCGGGGAGTTCTTCCCGGGGCGGAGAGTCCCCGCGGGTCTCATGTCTCATGCAGTTCCGCACTTATAGCGACAGGCCCCATGAAGTCTTCATCCCTACCCGCTTCACTGGCGAGATCATGGAGCTGGTCGCAGACGGCGGCTTCGAAAGAACCTATACCCGTTCAGAAGGGGTGCCCCTCGGCAGCACTGTCATCGAGGGGCGGCTGTTTCCCGGAGCATCCGTGGGACGCTTCCAGGTGCACTCCGCGTCAGAGGATTTCAATGAGAGAGTCAGGGAGATCGAAGAAAAGGGAAAAGCTGAGGGCATCAAGGTCTTTCAATACTTCGTGAACCTGGGCACTCCCTCGGGCCCTTATGCCTGCGAGGTTCTTGCCCGGCAGGGCTGCTTCTTCGCCGGCTACCTTCCCCGCTGGTTCGACAGCGACGGCCTGCTGATGATGAAGACCGCCTTTGTCCCTGATTTTGAAGGGATTCAGCTCTATACCGAAAAAGCCAGAAGACTCCTCGCGCTCGTGAGAGGAAACTTCCCCGGGACAGGGTGAGTGAAAAAACCGGAATTAAGAAAGGATTTGGTGCCGAATCATTGCCCCAGGATTGAATTATTTCTCAATCCTGGCAACGAAAGCAATGAAATCGTTGAGGGTCCTCAGAGACACCGAGGCGGCGCCCGAGAGGTCCACGCCGTATTTCTTTTCACAAGCAACGGCGACGACGGGAAAATCAACGGAGTCGAGGCCCTGCTGCAGAAGGGGCACATCGGGCTCGATGGCGTCAACGAGGTACTTTGCTATACCTGCCTCTCTCATAAGCTCTTTCAATTCTTCAACAGTCACTTTCATACTATGCCTCCCTTCAAGACTGGAAAAAGTTATCAGGCATCGCTGGAGCGGGTTCCCGGGAAAGGCAGGAGCTCCCTCAGCCTGAATCGCTGAAGCTTTCCGGTATCTGTCCTGGGAAGATCCTCGACAAACTCAAACTGCACGGGGCACATATAGTCAAGAAGCTTTGCGAGCACGTGGCTTCTGAGCTCCCTTGCCAGAGCCGGAGAAGCGGAGCTTCTGTCCTTGAGCACCACGAAGGCCACTGGCTTTACCAGTCCCCCGAGAGTTCGCCAGGTCACGCCGCAGTCAAGCACCGCCCCGTGTTCCTTCAGAGTGCTCTCAATCTGAAGAGGCGAGACCCAGTTGGCATCGACCTTGAACATGTCGTCATTTCTCCCCTGGTAGCGGTAGCAGCCCCCCTCCTCGACAAAAATATCGCCGGTGTTGAGCCATCCATCAGCTCCCATGGTCTCGGCAGTCTTCTCAGGCCTGTTCCAGTAGTGGGGCGCCGTGCTCGCCCCTCTCACCTGGAGATGCCCTTCCTGCCCCGGCTCCACCGCCCGGCCCTTTTCATCGACAATCCTCGCTTCATAGCCAGGGATAATGTACCCCGAGGAACCGGGGACCACTTTCTCCTTAATGTTCGAGATAAAAATGTGGAGGGCTTCAGTGGAGCCTATTCCATCAAGGATATCAAGTGATGTATATTTTTTCCACTCATGGTAGAGGGGGGCGGGAAGCGCCTCTCCCGCAGAAAAGCAGCTTCTCAGGGAGTCTGTTGTGCATGAGGAATCAATTATGCCGAGCATCATGCTATAAGCGGAGGGAACGGCGAAAAAGAGGGTAGGCCTGTATTCCCTGATAAGCCTGAAAAGCTCCCGGGGCGTCGCCTTGTCCCGGTAAAGCACCACCGAAGCGCCGTACGTCAGGGGGAAGCTCAGACTGTTCCCGAGGCCGTAAGCGAAGAAAAGCTTGCTCGCCGAGAGGCTGATATCGTCGGCAGTGAAGCCTGCAACGTGCTTTCCGAAGGTGCGGGCCGTGAAAAGGATGTCGCTGTGGCGGTGGGGTACTCCCTTGGGAAGACCTGTGCTCCCCGAGCTGTAAAGCATGAAAGCCATATCATCCTCATGAAACGGAGCATGGGCAAGCTCAGGTGATGCGCCCTCGAGAAGGCCTTGAAACTCTTCTCCTCCCACAATCATTCTCTCCTTCAGGTGCTCCGACGGGGCCCCGGCCGCCTGTGAATCGGCAATGGTGATGAGGGCCGCAGCCTCTGTGTCCTTAAGAACAAACTCAAAGGTTTCCCTGTGCATGGCAGGATTCAGCGGCACCGGCCATGCGCCGGCCTTCATGGCGCCCAGGAAACAATAAAAGAACTCCGGGCAGTCGGGGAGGGCCATCACCACGCGCTCACCAGCGGCAATCCCCTTCATTTTAAGGACATTCCCCATCCTGTTCACGCCTTCAAGAAGGGCGCCATAGGGTATTATGCGGGAATCGTAATATATGGCCGTCCTTTGAGGCGCCGCTGATGCGTGGTCCTCAAGAGCTTCATTGATGGTTCCATATCCTTTTTTCATCGCCGGTCCTCCCTGCAATGCTCCTCTCCATGCGATTCTCGCTCCCCTCTCCCCTTCCCTTCACCGCCTGCAAAATGGCGGCCTTTTGCTTGATAAATTTTCAACAAAATGTTACATGGCAGAAGAAAATGGTAACGCCGTGGCAACAATTTCACCTCCCTTTCAGGAAGCCTTCAGAAATTCTTCACCTTCCCGAGTGACAATATGAGCGTAAGGGGAAAATGGGAGGGGAGGACAGGGCGATGACACTCTGGAAGATCAGGAGATAAGGAGCCAGGAGACAGGATAAAGAGCAGGAAAAGTTCACCGGAGTGGCTGCCAAGGCCATTCTTTCATTGTACCGCGCCTTTGTTGATTCATGCTGATCACCGGCTATATGCCGCCCCTTCTTCCTTCCGCGAGCTTCTTGAGCCGTTCCCCCGCCTTCATCAGCGTTTCCTCCTTCTTGCAGAAGCAGAACCTCAAGGTGGTGCCTGACGGTGAGCCCTCGGCGCAGAAAGCCCTCTCAGGTACAGCCCCTACCCCGATCTCTTTCGCAAGGTAATGGGCGCACTCCATGTCATCATGAAAGCCCAGGGGCGTAAAATCGGCCATCACGTAATAGGCCCCCTGGGGCTTGAAAGGAATGAAGCCTGCCCCCGCCAGTACCGTGCAGAGCAGATCCCGGTGCCTGTGGTAAAGGAGGCGAAGGTTCTCGATGTAGGACTCCGGGAGCTTAAGGGCATGGGCACCTGCCTCCTGGAGAGGCGAAGGAGCGCATACGGTGACATAGGTGTGCACTTTCCGCATGGAAGCGGTAATGCTTTCAGGGGCTACGGCGTAACCCAGGCGCCACCCCGTGCAGTTGAAAGTCTTTCCCAGGCCCCCTGTGGTGACGGTGAGCTCTCCCATGCCTGGAAGGGAGGCCATGCTCACGTGGCGGTTTCCTTCATAGGTGATGTACTCATAAATCTCATCGGTGATGACAAAGGCGCCCCAACGGGCACAAAGCTCCCCGATAAAGAGGAGCTCGTCACGCGTGAAGACCTTTCCCGTGGGATTATGGGGGGTATTGACAATGACGGCCTTCGTGCGGTTGTTGAAAAGGCTCTTGAGGCGGGCCCTGTCCATATCCCACGAGGGAGGCGTGAGCCTCACAAGCCGGGGCACGCCGCCGGCCATTATCACGTCAGGGACATAGCTCTCAAAGGAGGGCTCAAAGATGATTACCTCATCCCCGGGGTTGACCAGGGAGAAGAGGGCTATAAAAAGGGCCTCGGCGGTGCCGCAGGTTATCGTTATCTCTTTTCCTGCATCGGCTTTTATGCCGTTGAAGGCCGAAAGCTTCTCCGCAAGCGCATCACGAAGGGATAGCGCGCCGGCCACGAGGGAGTACTGGTTGATATCGCCGGTGACAAGCTCGCGGACTTTTTCCTTGATGCTCTCCTCGACGGGGAACTCGGGGAACCCCGAGGCAAGATTCACCGCCCTGTAAGCTCTCACCCACTCATTGGCGACGGTGATAAGGGAGGGAGGAATGGTGCCGGTCCTTGAGGCCGCTTCTTTTGCCATGCTTTGCCCTACTTGATGAGCCTGTTGATCTCAAAGATGGGCAGCAGGATCGATACGACTACAAAGCCTACCACCACGCCCAGGAAAAGGATCATGGCGGGCTCAAGAAGCTGGAAGAAGAGGCTCAGGCGCCGGTCCATCTCCTTCTCGTAGAAGCCCGACACGACGTTCATCATCTTCTCGAGCTCGCCGGTCTGCTGTCCCGTCTCCACCATCTGCACCATGAGGGGCGGGAAAAAGGTGAGGCGCGCGAGGGCTCCCGAGAGCGACTGGCCCTTTTCCACGCTCTTCTCCACTGTGGCGAGCTCCTGCTCAAAGATCACGTTGTCCATGACCTCCCGGGCCGCCTCAAGCGCCCTGAGGATCGTCACGCCGCCTCCATGGAGCATTCCCAGGGTCCTCGCCCACCGGGCCAGCAGCAGATAACGGTATGCCCTCCCGATGACGGGAAAGCGCACCTTGATAAGATCCTTCGTGCGCTTTGGTACGTATCTGATAAAGCAATACACGGCAAGGGCGCCAAGCAGAATAATCAGCACCATGTACTTTCTCAGGAAGGTGCCGGCAGTGATCAGGATCACCGTGATCAAGGGGAGCTTCTTGTGAAAGCCTTCAAACACCTCGACAAGTGTGGGCGCCACGTAGGTAAGAATGAAAAAGATGAGGCCAAAGCTCGCGAACATGATGACCGAGGGGTACACGAGGGCTCCCACTATCTTCTTTATGGACTGTGACTCCTTTTCAAGAAAATCGGCATAGTGCTCCAGGATGATCTCCAGGTTACCCACGGTCTCTCCGGCTTCGATCATCTTTACCAGCAGAGGGGGAAAGATGCGGTCCTGAGCCATTGCCTGCGCCAGGCTCTTTCCCTCCTGGACGGAGGATTTCAGGTGGGCAAGGGCTTTCCCCAGGTTCTTGTCCTCAACCTGAAGCAACAGGGATTCCAGTGCCTTGGTGAGGGGAATCCCCGCACCGATGAGGGTGGCGAGCTGCGTGAGAGCGAAGGCAAGATCGTCACGGCGGACGGTAAAGGAGTGGGCAAGTGAGTGGTCCATCTTCTCTTCACGGATCTCACGGGGGAAAAAGCCCTGTTTCTTGAGCTTGTCATAGGCTGATTTGCGGGAAGGGGCGTCAATGATGCCGTCGATTCCCTTGCCTGCCTGGTTGTAAGCTTTATACTCGTAGAGAGGCATAAGGCACCTTCACTGTTCTCTTTGGTGGCAGGAGTGAGAAATTCGCCTCCCTCACTAAAAAACCTCCTCTCCCTTCAGGAACTCTCTTTTTCACCACCGCAGAAGGAAATCGCCCCCCTTCACGTGAATGAACACCATGGGGACTCCGAACATACACTATTCGATTAGGAGGTCAGCTATGGCGAAAGGGAAGGGAAAGCTCACCCTCATCACATACAGGGAAGAGGCCGGCGTGGAAGGAACCATCGGGGCACTCGCCCGCCATCACAGGGAGGTCATGGAAAAGGCCGGGACCGGCGGTGACCAGAGGATCGGCGACATCTTGGTGGTTTTCAGGAATCTCTACGGTGCCCTTTACAATCCTTCCGTCATAGACAGGGACTTCTGGGACAAGACTGAGACTCCCACCGGTCCCGGCAGAGTCTCGGTGCTCTATTACCCCATGTTCATGGAAATCGAGGCCTTCCATGAATACGTGAGCTCCTGCACCTCAGGCAATCATCTCCCCCTTGTGCTCGCCGATGCCGCAGTGGTCAAGGAGCGGTGCGAGAAATCAGGCACCTCCACGGTGGAGAGACACTTCCTGGACCTGCGGGAAGCCCTCGGGGAAGTGGCCTCAGCCCATGATCTCGCCTTCCTGGAGGTAAAAATAGGCGACATTATCAAAGGTATGTGAGGATGCCATGATCAGAAAAAAAGATGCCCTTGACTATCATAAGAACGGGCGCCGGGGAAAAATCGAAGTGGTTTCAAGCAAGCCCTGCGCCACGCAGCGGGACCTTTCGCTCGCTTACACGCCCGGCGTCGCCGAGCCCTGCCGCGAGATCCAGAAGAACGCCGATGACGCCTATCTTTACACCGCCAAGGGAAACCTTGTGGCGGTAGTGAGCAACGGCACGGCAGTGCTGGGTCTTGGCGACATAGGGGCGCTCGCGGGTAAGCCGGTCATGGAAGGTAAGGGCATCCTTTTCAAGCGCTTCGCCGACATCGATGTCTTCGATATCGAGCTGGGCACCAAAGATCCCCAGGAGATAGTGAAGGTGGTGCAGCTCCTCGAGCCCACCTTCGGGGGCATCAACCTTGAGGATATCAAGGCGCCGGACTGCTTCTTCATCGAGGAGAAGCTCAAGGAGACCCTTTCGATCCCGGTGTTCCACGATGACCAGCATGGCACGGCCATCATATCGGGGGCGGCCCTTATCAATGCTCTCGAGCTTGTGGGAAAGTCGATCGACAATGCCTCAATTGTGATAAGCGGTGCCGGTGCGGCGGGAATTGCCTGCGCGCGGCATTACGTGCAGCTCGGCGCGAAGAAAGAGAATATTTTCATCGTAGATACGACAGGCATTGTGTACAAGGGGCGAAAGACCGGGATGAACCCCTATAAAGAGGAGTTTGCCCGCGACACGGAGCGGAGAACCCTTGCCGAGGCAATGGAAGGCGCCGATGTCTTGATCGGCGTCTCGGCCAAGGATATTGTTTCAGGAGAGATGGTGCAGGGAATGGCAAAAAATGCCATCGTCTTCGCCATGGCAAATCCGGACCCCGAGATTACCTGGGAAGAGGCAAAGAATGCAAGGCATGACCTCATAATGGCCACGGGACGCTCCGATTACCCGAACCAGGTCAACAACGTGCTGGGATTCCCCTTCATCTTCAGGGGTGCCCTTGATGTGAGGGCCCGCTCCATCAATGACGAGATGAAGCGGGCCGCCACCTTTGCCCTGGCGGCCCTTGCCAAGGAGGACGTTCCGGACTCGGTGCTGAAGGCATACGGCCTTGAGCGCCTTTCCTTCGGGCCTGACTACATCATCCCCAAGCCTCTTGACCCCAGGGTTCTTCTCTGGGTGGCCCCTGCCGTGGCCAGGGCCGCCATGGAGACGGGAGTGGCCCGCATCAGGATTGAGGATATCGATGAATACAGGAACCATCTCGAGGGACTCCTGGGCAGGGCCCGGGAGGTAATGCGGGAAATCATCAACAGGGCCCGCCGCTCGCCCAAGAGGATTGTCTTCCCCGAGGGCGACAATGACAAGATCCTGAGGGCCTGCCACCTGATCCTGGAGGAGGGTATCGCCCATCCCATCCTCATAGGCGAAAGGTATGCCATCGCGGAGAAGATGAAATCCCTCGGTATTGAATATGACGAGAGAATCACCATCGTGGAGCCGACAAAATGGCAGCGCTTTGACCATTACGTGGAGGAGTACTACCGGATGCGCCAGCGCAAGGGGGTCACCCGCACGGAAGCGACGACCCTCATGAAGGACAGCAATTACTTCGGCTCGATGATGGTCCACCTCGGCGACGCCGATGGGCTCCTGTCGGGCATCTCCCATTACTACCGTGATACCATAAGGCCGGCCCTCCAGATAATCAGGCTCCGCAGCGGCATTCACAAGGTTGCGGGGCTCTTCATGCTGATCCTGAAGGACAGGGTTCTCTTCTTTGCCGATCCCACGGTGAATATCGCTCCCTGCTCAGAAGACCTTGCCGAGATCGCCCTGCTGGCCGCCGAGTTCGCGCGCCACCTGGGCTTCACTCCCAGGGTGGCAATGCTTTCATTCTCGAATTTCGGGAGCGTGCGCCATCCCCATACGGAAAAGGTCGCAGAAGCAGTATTACTGGTGAAGCAGAAAGATCCATCTCTTATGATAGACGGTGAGATGCAGGTTGATCCGGCCCTGCTCCCCGAGCTTATGAAAAAGTGCTACCCTTTCTCCAAGCTCACCGAGGCCGCCAATGTCTTCATCTTCCCCGAGCTGCAGTCTGCCAACATAGGCTATAAGCTCCTTCACCGGCTCGGCGGTGCCACGGCAATCGGGCCGGTGCTGCTGGGCCTGGAAAGGCCCGTCCATATACTCACAAGAGAATGCGAGGCCCTGGATGTCCTTAACATGGCGGCCATTACAGTAATTGACGCCATGCATTCGAAAAAGCGGTAACAGGTGCGGAGCTATTCTTCGGGGGATTCCTCGCCCCAGACTATCTTTATCTCCCCTGAGTCCTTCACGCCGTACTCCTCTTCTTCAAGCTCTTCCATCACGTCATGGATCATCGAGTGCATACCAAAATGCATAGGCTCCTTCGCATCAAACTTGAAGGTGATGGTTGCCTGCTGGAACTCGTGGGGAGGCTCGGGAGCAGGCTCAGAAACAGGCTCGGGGGGAGGCTCGGGAGCAGGCTCAGGAACAGGCTCGGGAACAGGCTCGGGGGCAGGCTCGGGG
>JAVHLM010000050.1 GCA_031082125.1 Candidatus Eremiobacterota bacterium | reverse complement strand
GAAAAAAGCGGCCCATCATCACAAAATACTGAAGCGCGACCGGTTCCGCTGCCAGACCCCCGGCTGCCGATGCCGCAGGAACTTGCACGTTCACCACATCATCAGGCGCTCCCAGGGTGGCACCGATGACCCCTGGAACCTCATTGTGCTCTGCGAGGCCTGCCATCTGCACCTTCTCCATGGGCTCCGGACCCTCACCATAAAAGGCAGGGCGCCCGACAGCCTCACCTTCACCTTCGGCTCTCTCTCGGAGGGGACGCCCTTCCTGGTCTATGAAAGCGGATGCCGCAGGACTCATCGCCACTTATTACGCCCTGTCTGAAACCTCTTCACTCATAAGGAGGCACGAATGCCTGTATGACCCTGCATACGGGCCGCCTTCAGGGAAGGGTGATATCAGGCGCGTCGGTGTCGTAATTTTTGAAGCTGTCGCCTCTGTTCTTCTGTCCCGTGATGGTCGTTTTAAGGGTGTTGCCTTTGATCTCAATCCTTGCGTAATGGTATATCTCCTTGGCATAGACGCAGCTCGGCTCGGTGATCGTGGCACTCGAGAGGGAGGCCCCGGCACCTCCCAGCGTGAGATACCTGATGCCGTCCTTTTCATTTCTCGCGTAATGGTGCTGGTGCCCTGCCAGCACCAGCTTCACGCCGTTCGCCTGCAGAATGGGGACTACCTTGCTTTGAATATTGGTCTGCTCAGTGCCGAAATCATCGGTACTGAGCTGCTTGTTGCAGTAAGGGGGTATGTGGAGGAAGACAATCTTCCACTTCTTCGATGTCCCCGCAAGGTCGCTGGAAAGCCACGTGAGCTGGTCCGACTTCATATAGACCTGTGCGGGATCGAGGGCGGGATCGGTAAAGCTGTCGAGGACGGTAAAGTGGATGGGCCCGTAATCAAAGGAATAATAGTAAGGGCCGAGGTTGTAAGTGCTCTGCTGCGCCGCCCCCCCGATGAAAGGGTAAGCCCAGAGCGCACCGAAGAGCTGGCCCGTGTACTGGTAATCCAGCAATGTACCGGGCGGGGCGGGATACCCTTCATGATTCCCCTCGCAGCCCGCCACGGGCACCTTGCTGATAAAGTTCATGTGCCCTGTGTAGGTGCTGTCAAAGTATCCGCCATAATCGTTCCAGTATATTTCCTTGAGGCCGTGGTAAGTCCAGTCACCCGTGTTGATGCTCAGCGTCTGCTTGAAATCAGATGCCGCCATCATGCTCTGTTCCAGGTTCTCTGTCTCGTCAACTCCGTTGCGCGTGTCGCCGCAGACGTAGAACACCACGCTGTCAGCGGTGGCGGGAGGGGCGGCATTGAAGTCGCTGCTGAGGGAGAGTGACGGCGAGGCATTGAAATCAATTGAGTAGCTATAATGAGCGCCGGGGGTAAGGCCCGTCATGGAGCACTGGTAGATATAAGCGGTCGTGTCTCCGTTTCCGTTATAGGTCCTTGAGGGGAGAATCACCGGCGCGGCCTGCTGCGCCGGTCCTCCGCCGGTGGAATATGACACGGTGCAGGCTCCCGGGTCACGGTTCGTCTGCCAGAGCAGGTCCATGCGGCTGTTGTCGCCAGCAAACATCAGGTGCGGATGGATCAGGTACTTCGCCTCTTTTGAAGTTGACGCGACATCGGTTTTCAACACGACCGACCCGTTGATGAAGAGGGGAGGATCTTCCAGGCCCTCGGATTTCGGCGATTCCAGCATTTCATAGCCGCCCCGGAAAGTGTTGCTCTCCATGGTGCCGAACCAGGTCATCACATCAGTGCCTCCCTGAGAGAGAGTCGCCTGGAAGGCGGTGCCGTTGAGAGTGCCCCTGAGGGAATAAGGCCCGGTTCCTATGATTACATCACCGGTCACCACGGAGCTGTCATTAGTGAGCTTCGCCTGCACCACCGAGCGCTCAATCGTGTCCTCACGGGTCATCATGCCGGCCCAGTAGGTGCCGCTCTCGGAGCCGAGGCTCCCCAGTGAAGCGGGTGAATCGCTGCCTGAGCTGCTGCAGCCCGCCATCAGGACAAGAAGATAGGACAGAAATAAAAAAACGGCAGCACTGCAGCGATAACATTGCTTCATGATAACCTCCCCGGACGTGGATTTAATTCTTTATTGGCTGCTCCATTGTAACAGACAGGACCATCATTTGCAAATCTCTGAGAAAACAGGCATGTTTTCTGTCTGTTGTCAAAATGGCGCAGCACCGGCATGACCGGCTTCCCTTTACTCCAGGTGAAGAGGGCGCTCCGTCCTGGGGAGATCGATCTTTTCCCCGGGGCACTCGTTGATGGCATCGATGAGGCTCCTCAGGCGACCGAAGCTTTTCCCGTCAAAGGAGAAGACAAGCCTCGGAAGGTGCTGGAGGTGGACCTCCGCCGATTCCTCATCAAGAGGCTTCTTTATCACGAAATCCCCCTCTGCCAGGATATCCCTGAAATCGGTATTGATCTTTTCAAGCCACTGGCTGTCAGGCTTCACTGTGAGCCTGAGGAGCATTTTCCTTCCGGCGACCCTCATGGAATGGTAGTTCCTGTAAAAGGACATGATGTGACGGCAGGCCTCATCGGCGCTGTCAGTGTGGAAGAGGTGGTTTATATCCTGGGGGGAGATATAGCTGTGGGCAACAAGATTGGCCTTCACGTACTGCAGAAAATTCTTCCAGAAGCTCTCGCCGGGAACATCCATCATCACCACGGGGAGAGGGGTGCTCCTCCCCGTCTGCACAAGGGCCAGGGTCTCCATGCACTCGTCGAAAGTGCCGAACCCCCCGGGAAAGAGCACGATGGCATCGGCTTCCTTGACGAACATGAGCTTCCTGGTGAAAAAGTACTTGAAGGTGATGAGCTTGTGGTCGTCGGCAATCACGCGGTTGGCCGCCTGCTCGAAGGGAAGCCTGATGTTGAGGCCGAAGCTCAAGGCACGGCCTGCTCCCTCGTTGGCGGCCTGCATGATACCGCCCCCGGCGCCCGTAATTATCATGAATCCATGGGCAGCCATTTTTTCAGAAAATTCCCGGGCAAGCCTGTATTCAGGCGTGTCCTCGCCAATCCTCGCCGAGCCGAAGACTGTCACCTTCCTGGTGTTCTCGTATTCTTTGAAGACCTTGAAAGCGTACCGCATTTCCTTGAGAGCCATTGAGGCTATCTTGAGGTCAAGAGTCTCGCAGTC
Source organism: Candidatus Eremiobacterota bacterium (assembly GCA_031082125.1). Taxonomy (NCBI): domain Bacteria; kingdom Bacillati; phylum Vulcanimicrobiota; species Vulcanimicrobiota bacterium. The sequence goes on along the minus strand of JAVHLM010000050.1, from coordinate 25,291 downwards.
CTCCAGCTTCATCTTGAGGGCTGTGATTATTATTGCCCTTATGAGGTGATCCTCCGGGTCGGGGGGGCCGGTGAGAGCTATGAGGCTGTCAACAGCATCATCAAGCTCACTTCTCCCTGTTGAAAAGCGCGTTTTCAGGTGTTCTTCCATGATGGTTTCCTTATATGCCGGTAATTATTGTGCCTCTGCCCTACTCCGATGCGCCGCAGTTCTTCAGGTAGGAAACAACGTCCTTGATCCCTTCTCTCCTCGCAATCCTGAGAGGCGTCTCTCCATTCTTGTTTTTCGCGTTGATGTCGGCGCCCTTCTGGATGAGAAGCTCAATCAGGTCGCTGTGGCAGTTCCTCACGGCCTCGTGGAGGGGCGTAGAGCCCATATCGGGATCAGTGGCCTTCACCTGGGCCTTTTTCCCTATGAGGAATCTGGCGAGGTCTGTCTGGCCGCACATGGCGGCAACATGGAGGGGGGTGTAGCCGAATTCATTTCTCTCGTCAACCTGTGCGCCTTTCTCCAGAAGGTACTCCAGGAGGTCCTTCCTTCCTTCCCTCACCGCGATATGAATTATCTTCATCCCGTTGTCATTGGTCTTCGTAAGAGCTCTGCCGTCAATCTCGAGGAACTTTTCTATAGATTCCATGCTGTTCCCTTCGACAGCCTTGAATATGTTTTCAAATATCTTTTTCCCGCAGGCCTCGCAGAATGCCTCCCTGTAGTGGTTGAGATGGTCGCAGAACAGACATTTGGCGCGCATGGCTCCCCCCCTTGCTTTGATAAGGCCTTCTTCTGTCCGGGAGCTCTCTTTTCCTCCAGGCGGCATTCCCCCTTGCATGCTGCACTTTTACACTTGTTAACATATTCTCTCGTCAATGTTCTTATTTTTCAGTTTTTTTTCATTGCCATTTAAGTGAAATTTCAAGGCTCCCCGTTAAATGTATCGGGAAAGATTATTATTTAGGCTCACGGGAGGTTTCTTCATGGATTCAGTCACCACAAGCAATGGTTGCCACAGTAATGCCGTCACCACTCATCCCAGGCCTGCAACTCAATCCCCACCGCAGGGAACGCAGCTTTTCACCCCCTCGGGAATGGCGCTGCCTAAAACCGATGGCTTTGCAATGAGCAGGGAAACCATGGGGTATATGAATCCCCGGGGAGCAGGGACACTTTCCGGGATGGCTCCGCAGAGCGCCATGGGGCAGTTTCCCCAGGCGATGGCGGGGCAGTTTCCCCAGGCGATGGCAGAGCAGTTTCCCCAGGCCGCCACGGAGCAGGGGCCCCAGGCAATGACTGGCCTTATGAGCCAGATGACCCAGATGATGCAGAGCATGATGACCATGTTCCAGCAACTTATGACGATGAGCCAGGGCGGCAAGAACGGGACATTGAACCAGAATAACGGCGGGCTTGATAATAAGGACAACAACGGCGGCGGGAACGATCAGAACACCAACGGAACCAACGGAACCAACGGAACCAACGGAACCAACAACAACAAGCCCGTCAATATAAATAACAACGATGCAACAGGAAAATCAATCAAAGGCCTTGATCCCCTGGCCTCTGATGCCCTTCGGAAAGCAGGCTTCTCCACAGATGATGTCTCGCAGGGCCTGGGAAATGCCCCTGCAAGCGCAGGCACCCACCTTGCGGAGCCCGGGTCGAAATACACGGCGGCTGTGGACCTGCGCACTGCGGGGAAATCAGAGAGCGAGATACGCAGCATGGTGAAAAAGCTCCGCGCCCAGGGCTTTGCCGCCTGGTACAGGGACTGGAACGGCAATCAGCATATTCACGCCGTCTATGGGGGAGTTCCCCTGAAAGACTCACTGAAGAGCCAGGTGCAGGCATTCATCAACGGCGGCACGGGGCTCGCAAGCGGGGGCCACGACGGCACCATCACCTCGGCGGAAAAGAATATCATAGCAGCCCTCTACAAGCAGCGTGACAACAGGGTATCAGTAGGATAAGCACGAGGTGACACCTGTGAAAAAACTGGAAGAAACCAAGGCGGATACCTTCAAGGCGAGGATAGCCAGACTCGAGGCGGCGGGGAACTTTCATGGCCTTTCCCTCGCCTGGTACGAGAAGGCCATCCAGGAAAACGAGCGCAAGAGGCCTTTCATTGAGTCCCTGAAACTCTCAAAAAAATGGGAGCTTGCCCATTGGAGGAAGACCAGTCTCTCCCGTGTGCAGATTCTTGCCTCCAAGGGATGCCCTTCCTGCAAAAAGCTCCATGGAAAGATTCTCACGGTCGATGATGCGGAAAAGACCATGCCGCTCCCTCACGGGGAATGCTCCGGGAACCCTTCAGAGCTTCTTGCAAAAGGCTTCTGCCGCTGCAAGTACGTCGGCTATGCCGGGAGCGAATGAGCCGTCACTCCCCCCTGAATTCAATCTCGAGGGTGTTCCCGTTGAACTTTGCCCCTTCCACCTTCTTTCCCTCCAGGCGCGAGGGAAGGACCATCACCTTTTTCATTCCCCCCACGCTGATGATGAGCTCGTCGCCTTTCTGGCTGAGGGCAAGGTCATCGTGGGAGACGAAGGGAAGCTCGATTGAGAGTATTGTGGCCCTGCCTCTCTTTCTTATGCTGAAAGGCCTGCCTTTATAGAGCACCTGCACCGGATCATTTTCGCCGTAGAGCGATCCGGCAAGCTCCGCGAGAGCTTTCATCCCCCTCACTTCGGTGCTTTTCAGGGGGACCTCGGAGATGGGGAGCGGCGAAAAAATCTCCCTGATGGTCCCGAGGTGGACCTGCTGGATTCTCTTCCATTCCTCGAAGTATTCCTCCCTGAGAAGAGGGGGAAGGATCCTGTTCACCACGACGGCATCGACGTTGAAGCCGAAAAGGCAGAGATAGGTGTAAGTTCTCTGGCTCTCCTCGATGACCATCTTCTCGGCGTTCATCACGAGCCTTATCGTTGAACGGGGTTTCGTCAGGATGTCCTTCATCTCGCCTATCTGGGTGTAGAAGGTTTTGATCGATTCAAAAACGTTGTCGGCCGGGAGAGGCACCTTGAGAATGCTCTTTGCCACGGGCCGTGCGATCCTCACCGCCGTCCTCTGGAGAGGGAAAATGGTGCGGAGGTAAAAATTCAGCACCTCGGGCATGGAGAGCAGGCGGAGCGTCGATCCCGAGGGCGCGCAGTCAACTATGCACACGTCAAAGCTTTTCTTTCGGGAGTAATCACGTATCGCCAGCAGGGAATAGAACTCGTCCATCCCCGGAAGGACCGCGATCTCTTCGGCCACGACCTCGTCCATGCCCGCGGCGGAGAGAAAGTCCTTGAGAAAATCCATGATTACCGAAGCGTTCCTCTCCACCTCGCGCTGCCCCACGATCTCCTGTCCCCAGAGATTCTCGCCTATCTGGCGCGGATCGCCTGAAATGTCCATCTCAAAGGAGTCCGAGAGCGAATGTGCAGGGTCCACCGAGATGGCCAGGGTCCGGTAGCCCAGGGAAGCCGCCCTGAGCGCCGTGGCAGCCGAGAGCGTCGTCTTCCCCACGCCCCCTTTTCCGGTATAAAGGATAATACGCATCGTGCCTCCCCGTTAAGGTCCGCCTGTCCTCTTCTCCGCATAGCGCGTCGCATCGGAAGCCTGGGGCTTCAGTGCCAGGAAGCTTCTGAAGGAGCTGAGTGCCTTTTCATCGCTTCCCTGCTCGTCATGGACGAGGCCAATGAGAAGAAAAGCGTCGGCGCATTTTTGGTCCTTCTGCAGGATATTTTCGCAGTTCCCTGCGATCCTCTGAAGCTCGTTCTTATTTTTTTCCGCATATTCCGGGCTCCTCTCTCCTGAAATCTCAATGATTCTTCTCCAGTATCCCTGCCCTTTCTGCGGCTCTTTTCCCCCCCCCGGCTTCCCCGAGGCATAGCGGGCGAAATCTGCTTTCAAGAGTCCTGTGAGGGCTGCGCCGCTCCCGGGCTGCACCCTGAGCACCCTGTCAAAGCAGTTCCTTGCCTCATTAAGGAAGCCCTGCTCAGTGAAGAGAGTGCCCAGGGCGCTGAGCGCCCTTATATCATAGGGATTCCTCGACAGGGCGCCCCGCCACTTGTCCCCTTCATTCCTCATGGCCTTGAGAGTAGCCAGCAGCGCCGCGGCAGTCGTCCTCTTCTCCTCATAGGAGGAGTCGGGAAGGGCCGGCAGGGACAGGAATTTCTCGCAGCATGCCACCGCCCCGTCGAGCCCCTCAAGAGGCTCCATCACGGCGGTGCAGTATGTGGCCATCAGCAGCAGGGCATCGTGGTAGCCAGGCTTGAGAGCCATGGCTTTCTCCAGGTCCCTCACTGCCTTGCGGTCAATGGGCTTCCCCTCGATGCCGGCCTGCTTTATCGTGCATAAGGCCCGCCTGTAATATGCCTCATGATAGGCCGACCAGAGGCGGAGTGCCTTTGAGTATTCGTCTGCCGCCTTGTGGTAATCGCCCTTCTGCAGATACGCCTCGCCGTAATGATAATAGAATTTTGCCCTTTCGGGGTTCTCCGTCACGGTGATTCCCATCGGCCAGGCAGCCGTGCCTGATAATCCCAGCAATACCAGAAGTGTGGCGAGGAAAGATGATCGATTTCTCTTCATCGGCGGCCTCCTCTTACTTGCCTGCTCTGCCGGCGGGCTCCTGTCCCCAGGTGTAACTGAAGCTGATAAGGTACTGCCTGGGCGTTGACTGGGAGTTGAGGCCCAGGCTCAGCCCCAGGTTGACTTCCCACTGCCTGTCCATGTGCCATCCCGCCATCAGGTTGAGGCCGCTTGCCGTTGAGAAGCTGCAGTTCTTCTGCGGCGTCTGAGTATAAAACTCGGCGGCGAGTGTATATTTCTGGTCGGGGATATAGGTTGTCATAAAGCTGTAAAAAGGAGTGAGACTCGAGGGGCAGGCGCCCGAAGGTCCCCAGTAATCCCACCCGTAATTTGCCGTGAAAGACCACTGCGGCAGGTCCCAGGTCAGGGCGAGAAGCCCGGAATAATCGGTGGCGCCGTTTCCCGAAAGCTGGGCATTGCCGGTGGTCTGGGGCTTCACTCCCAGGACGGCCGTGAGCTTCAGGTCCTTCTCCCGGGGCGTAAGGGCATATTTGAAGCCTCCCCTCATGTCCTTGAATCCATGAGCCTTGGTATCTCCGTCAATCATTATCATGTAGGGAAAGCCCACGGAAACGCAGCATGAAGGCGACAGGCCGTAGGTGATGCCAGAAATGGGGCTGAAGGAAAAGTCGTCAATCCCCGTGTCATTTTTCGAGTAATTGATGAAATACTGCCACGAGCGGTGCGGAAGGACTTGGGCAGTGGACGACGCGCTTATCCCTGACCCGCAATAAAGATTCTGCCCCTGGGCCGCGCCGATGCAGGCAAGCAGTAAAAGCGTGATAAGAACAATGCTTCGTGCCATAACCGTCACTCCTTCGCCGCGGCATGAGAGCTTCTCCATGAGATTCTGAGAGGCTCCCCTCATATTCCTCCCGCAAAGTGCGGTATTTCTTTCTCTGAAGGTCCCGGCGGCGCCCCGGTTGAAGTACCCTTCATGGCTTCTGACATTCTTTTCTCTGACCGGCACCGCGCCCTGAAAATAGTCATTGTCATCATCATTCTTTTTGTCTGCGGCCTCGCAACCTTCCATTACGGCAGATCACTCCCCTCGCTTGTCTTTCTCCCTGCTGCGAGAGACACCGCTGCAGGGCTTAACGTGCTTTCCTACTACACGGTATCCTCGATTGACGGGGAGGGAATCACGGTCAGGGACAGGAAGGTGCATGTGAGAGTGCAAGGCCCCTTCGAAAATGTCCGCCGCGGTGATATCATAAGTGTCGTGGGAGTGAGAACAGGCGATTCAATGGAGATGAAGCGCTATCACGTCCACAGGGGAAGGTTCCTGAAAAAGGCAGTGTCGCTCGCGGCGATGGCGTTCCTTCTCTCCCTCAGCTTCCGCTTTTTTCGTTTCGACAGGGCCACATGGTCTCTTGCCCCCAGAGAACTGCCCGCCACTCCTGAAGGGCGGGAAAAGGAGGATGAGCGTGCCTGATCTTGCCACCCATCTCCTCGTGCCCTATTTCCTGAACCGCGGTTTGAAGCTGAAGCTCTTCCTCATCATGCTCTGGGGCGCCGTGCTCCCTGACTTGCTCTCGAGAGTCCCGGGCTTCTTCACCGATATGGGGATAAGGTGGTTCTTCTTCGCATTCCATACTCCTTTCGCCACATTCTTCATGTGCTACGGGCTCTCACAGCTTTTCCATCAGAAGATAAGGAGGCAGGCCTTCCTGGCCATGGCGCTGGGGGCGCTTATCCATTATATGCTCGACCTGCTGCAGTTCACCGAGGCCAACTTCAACATTCTTCTCTTTCCCTTTTCAATGAGAACTGTCAATATCGGCGTCATCTGGCCTGAAGATTCTCTTTACTTTCTCCCCCCGGGACTGGCAGCGCTGGCGGTAATGCTGCTTTACGACAGGCTCATAAAGAGAAAAGCCATTATTTCATAGGCAGCGCAATAGTGAATGTGCTGCCTTCCCCCACTTTGCTTGTAATGGAGAATGTGCCGTTGTGCTTCTGCACGATTTCCTTCACGATGGAGAGCCCGAGACCTGAGCCCCTTTCCCCCGAAGTTCCCACGGCGGGTGTCATCTTGGTGAGGTCCAGGATTTTTGAGATGGTATTGCCTGCCATACCCACCCCTGTATCTGTCACCGATAAGGAGAGTCTGTCTTTTTCAGTGGAATCGATTATTACATTCACTGTCCCGCCTTTGGAGGTGAACTTTATTGAATTGGAGAGCAGGTTGTTGATGACTCTTTTTATTTCCAGCTCGTTACCCGGAATAACCACAGGCCCTTCGAGCCTGTTTTGAAAAATAAGCTCAATGTCCTTGGGGCGGGCCATGTACGTGAGTGTTTTTATCGATGAGAGCGCCGTTTCATTGAGTGAGAAGGGCTTCATTACCATTTCTTCCTGCTGTGAGGTGATAAGATGGAGGTCAAGGATATTGGAGACAAGGTTGTAAAGATATTCAGCAGATTCCTTGATGAGGTCGAGGAACTGCTTTGTCGTCTCATCTACAGGCTCCTCGGTATCCAGATAATCAACAATGTTGATGATTCCTGACAGAGGTGAGCGGAGATCATGGGAGCACGTGGCGAGGAAACGGTTTTTCACCTGATCAAGCTTTTCCAGCTGCACAATTTTTGCTGCCAGCTCCTTGTTGAGGAGGCGCACTTTAAGATGGACATTGAGTCGCGCGAGAAGCTCCTCTTTCACGAAGGGCTTTACCAGGTAGTCCGTGGCCCCTGCCTCGAACAATTCCAGAAGCGATGAGAACTCTGACATGCCCGTGAGAATGATGACGGGGATATCTTTTGCGTTCAGCTCATTGCGTATCTTTCTGCAGAGCACCTCGCCGCCCATCTCAGGCATGACAAGGTCGGTGATGACCATGTCCACCAGCTGCACTCTTGATGAGATAAGCTCAAAGGCTTCCCGGCCGTTATCCGCCTCAATGACGTTGACTCCGTAGTTCCTGAGATAATCAGCTATTATGCTCCTGGTGGTCTCATTGTCCTCGGCCACTACGGCATTGAGGCCTTTGATAATGTTTTCGGGCCTCAGGATGGAATTGACCGCCCTGAGCACCTCACCCTTCTTGAAGGGCTTGGTGATGAAGTCCGTGGCGCCGACTTCAAAGCCTCTTGCCCTCCCTTCAAGAGTATCGGTTCCCGTGACAAATATGATAGGAATCTTTGTATTGTTCGAAGTCTTGAACATCCTTGAGTAACGGCTGCTTCTCAGCTTCTCGCAGGTCTTGTAGCCATCCATATTGGGCATCTCCACATCGAGGGTGATGAGGTCCGGCTGCATGGAAATAAGGGTCTTGAAGGCTTCAACACCATCCTGGGCTTCATGGATTTCATAGCCATCCTCTTCAAGCTCAAGCCTTATCTGTCTCCTTATGGCGGCACTGTCATCAACTATGAGCACTTTCATAGCGCCCTCCCTTTTTCCGATTATACTATCACGCTGATTTCATGGCAATAAGCTCCTGTTATGAGGCTAGCCGGTAATATATGCCATATTCATCTTCCACTCTCAGAAATCTTCCGGTCACGCCGAAAAGGGTTTCCGTTGAGCCCAGAATCAGAATGCTCTCCTCCCCCATATGAGCGGCAAAGCGCTCGAAGAGCTTTTTCTTGTCTTCCTGGCTGAAATAGATCGCCACGTTCCTGCAGAATATTATGTCAAATCTCCCCAGTAACGAAAAATCCTCTATAAGGTTCAGCCTCCTGAAGGTAGTCATGGCGCGGAGCTCATCCTTCACTTTCCAGCCGCTGCCGTCCTGGATGAAATTTGTCCTGAGCCTCTCCGGTGAGAGCCCCCTTTCCACTTCCAGGGAAGAGTATCTGCCATAGCTCGCTTTCGCTACGCATTCATCAGAGATATCGGTCCCCATGATGGTCACCATGCCAATGGCCTTCTCTCTCAGGAGCTCTCTTGCCACCATGGCGATGCTGTATATCTCCTGGCCTGTAGAGCACGCGGCGCTCCATATGCTCATTGCAGAGCGCACAGGGTTTCCGTATGAACCGGGATTATGGATGAATTTCTTTACCATCTTCGCTCTGAGCACCTCGAAAGGCTTGTGATCCCTGAAAAAAAAAGTTTCATGGGTGGTGATGAGGTCGATGATCCTGTGCGGAATAATTTTCCGGGGATCATGGACCGACTTGAGATGGAGCTCACTTATGGTGGCGCACCCCAATTCTCTCGCCAGGGCCTCAAACCTTGTCTCCAGCAGATATTTTTTGCTTTCATCAAGGGACAGCCCGGTAAGCTGGTATATATAGCGGGAGAAGAGAGCAAATTCCTCATTGCTTACCTGCATGACATCCGCTATTCTCCCTCAGAAAGGGCAAAGCGCGTTATTGCACGGGCCATGAGCTCCAGGGGAAGGACCGTATCAACGATCTGTGCCCTGATGGCCTCCCTCGGCATGCCAAATACCACTGACGTGGACTCATCCTGTGCTATCACGGGGGCATTGAGCGCTTTCAGCATTTTGAGCCCTTTCACGCCATCTTCACCCATGCCTGTCATGATGACTCCCAGCACTCTTCCTCCATATACTCCTGCAAGGGAACGGAAAAGATAGTCGGCAGAGGGGCGGCAGTAGTTTTCCATGGGATCATCGGTAGCGACAATCACGGGGAGATTTGAATGCTCATCCCTCTGCACCTTCATGTGCCTTCCGCCGGGGGCGATATAGACCGTGCCCGGCTTCACCGCGTCTCCCGATGCGGCTTCCACAACCTTCAGCGCGCTTATCTTGTCCAGAGATTCGGCAAGGGCTGCAGTAAAAGTGGCAGGCATGTGCTGCACGATAAATACAGGAACAGGGAGGTCGCCGGGGAGCCTGGGGATGAAAACTCTCAGTGCCACAGGCCCCCCTGTGGAGATTGCTATTCCCACTGCCTCAATTCTCCGGTAGCTTATTTTTTCATAGGCACTGTCTGCCGCTCTCTGAGGTTCTCTGCCTCTGTCGGCCGGAGATATCTCCTTTGCCGCCTTGAGGAGGGCGCTCACTCTTTTGTTGTCCAGCACCACCTGGACAAGGGACTTCAACCGGAAGGCAAGCACTTCCATGTTCTCATCGGCCTTGGGGCTGTCCGGCTTCAGGATCATATCAAGCGCTCCCTCATGAAGCGCCTGCAGAGAAAGGGTGGCGCTCTGGCTCACGTGGGAAGTGATGAGAACAGTGGAAATATGGGGCGCGGTAGCTTTGATGAATTTCAATACTTCCAGGCCGTTCATCTCAGGCATATCCATATCAACGACCACGAGATCAGGCATCAGAGAAGGGATTTTCTCAACAGCGACTCTGCCGTTGTAGGCCGTTGAAACCTGTGACACGCCGGGGATCTGTTCCAACACGCCTTTTATAATATTTCTGAATATCGTGGAATCATCGGCCACGAGCACTTTTACAGCTTCTTCCGCCATGTGAGCCATCCTGTCAATCTGTTGGACTATACTTTGAATCTCTCCACCATGACTTTCAGCCTGCCTGCCACCTGCACGAGATTGCCGGAGCTTGAGGTGAGAGTCTTGCCGGCTTCCTTGATTCTATCTATGCCCTCTTTCACTGAGCCGATGTCTGAAGCGATGTTTCTGGACATATTTGCCGCAACGGCGATATTTTTCGTGGAGTCATTGACGCCGATAAGAGCCTGGCCGATATTCCTTGCGATACTTTTCGTGGTGACGCTCTGCTCTTCAACGGATGAGGCGATATTTGACACCGTTTCACTTACCGTCAGGATGATTTTGGAAATCTCCGAGATCTGCCCTATTGTATGGTTGGTGGAAGCCTGTATGGCTTCTATCTTCTGCATGATGTCGTCGGTGGCTGCATTAGTCTGCTTTGCCAGTTCCTTGACCTCGTTCGCCACCACCGCAAAGCCTTTTCCTGCCTCGCCGGCTCTCGCCGCCTCAATTGTGGCGTTGAGGGCAAGAAGCTTGGTCTGTTCCGCAATCTCAACAATGACGTCAGTGACCTTGCTGATGTCTTTTGCTGCCGCTCCGAGCTCCTTCACTTTCTCTGACGAGACATTGACGCTCTGCACGGCATTCTGGGTAATGCTCCTTGCCCGCTCCGAATTCTGGGAGATCTCGCCTATGGTGGAAGACATCTCTTCCGTTGCGGAAGCCACGCCGTTGATGTTTGTCGTGGATTGTTCAGTTGAGGCAGATATGGAAGCCATGTTGACGCTCATCTCCTCGGCGGAGCTTGCCACGGAAGTGCTCGTATTGCTCATGCCTACAGCATTCTGGGCCAGCTCTTCGGCAATGGAGGAAAGCTGCGATGATGACGCGGTAAGACTGATGGTCATCTCCATGATTCCCTTTACCATGCTCTTCAGATTACTGAGCATGGCCTCTATTGCCTTCATGAGCATGTCCTGAGATGACCGCTGCCTGACCTCAACTTCCAGGTTCCCGCCGGCTATTTCCTTGGCCACGTTGGTAATGGTATCCATGGAGTCAATCAGGGCGTTCAGGTTGTTCTTGATCTCGTTGAAGTCGCCTTTGTACTCATCCCTGATCTTCTCGGGTATGTCGCCTCTGGAGATGCGCTCCACGTATTTCGCGGCAACGCCGAGAGGCCCGATGACCGCGTCAAGAGTGTCGTTGACGCCCTGCACTATCCTGCGGAATTCACCCTGGTGCTTGTTTCCATCGGCCCTTGTGGCGAGACGGCCTTCCACGCCCGCCTTGCTGAGCATGTTGGCATCGGCCACCAGCAGATTCACCGCGTCAATGCACTGGTTGAGGTTGTTCTTGATCTCGTTGAAGTCGCCTTTGTACTCATCCCTGATCTTCTCGGGTATGTCGCCTCTGGAGATGCGCTCCACGTATTTCGCGGCAACGCCGAGAGGCCCGATGACCGCGTCAAGAGTGTCGTTGACGCCCTGCACTATCCTGCGGAATTCACCCTGGTGCTTGTTTCCATCGGCCCTTGTGGCGAGACGGCCTTCCACGCCCGCCTTGCTGAGCATGTTGGCGTCGGCCACCAGCAGGTTCACCGCGTCAATGCACTGGTTGAGGTTGTTCTTTATCTCGTTGAAGTCGCCCCTGTACTCATCAGTAATTTTCGGGGGTATTTCACCTTTGGCAATCATGTTCACATAGCTGGCGGCTACCTTGAGGGGCTTGACGACGGAGTCAAGGACACTGTTAAAGCCTTCGACAATCTCACGGTAGGCTCCCTGAAAGCCCGACGTCTCGGCACGCCTGTCAAGCTGGCCATTGACCGCGGCTTTGGTGAGATCAGTGATGGCATTCTTGATCTCCAGTTCTTTCGAGATATCCAGAATATACTCGACAGCACCAGCGATCTTTCCATTGTTATCAAAGAGAGGAACTGCAGTGTAGCGGATGGGGAGATCTCCCCTGGGGAGGCGCGCCACTGTCTCTCCTGTAAGGGCAGTGCCCTGGATCATCGCCCTGCCGAGCTGGCAGTTCTCCGTGTTGCAGTGGCCTGTGTGCATAAGGGAAAAGCATTTGCTCTGCAGGCACTGCTCTTGAGCCATGCCCGTAATGGACTGAGCAGCCCTGTTGGCATAGATTACGTTAAAATCACGATCTACTGCGACGACCGGTAATGGGAGTTCATCAAGGAGGGAGCGGGTAAGATCATCATGGCCGCCTGATGGCGGCGCCTGAGCCTCCTTTTCGCGTGCCGGCGCAGTGGCCGCCGGAGTCTCAGCAGTTCTCTCAAAGATACTCTTCCCTACATTGTATGGCATACAGTCCTCCCTCGAGCTTATTTTAATACTTTATCCGTTCAATGAGCTCCCTGGAAAGGGCCAGGAACTCCCTGGCGCTCCTGCCTCCGGGGGCATACTCAATTATGGTCTTCCCATAGGAAGGCGCCTCCGCAAGCGCAATGTCCCTCCGTATGACAGTGGAAAATATATCACCGGGAGCATATTCCCTGAGAAGATTCATTATCTGCGTCTGTTCTCTCAATTCCCGGCTGAGGAAGGGAAAAGGCGCAGGGTTCACCATGGTGAACACTATTCCGAGCAGACGGGGATTGACTCCGATGCCCGATTTTATCCTGTCAAGGGCGTCCCGGAGGCTTACAAGTCCCTCCAGTGTGAGGTATTCAGGCAAGAGAGGGATGACGTATCTCTCGCAGGCCGTGAGAGCGTTTATCTGGAGCAAGGAAAGTGACGGGGCGCAGTCAATAACAATAAAGTCATAGAGATGGCGCACATGGCTCAGCGCCTCTGAGAGCACTAATTCCCTTCCCGGGACATCGGCGAGATGAAGGTCTGCGGAGGCAAGATCGATGGACCCCGTGAGTATGTCGAGGCCCCCGAGAGATGTCTTTCTTATGCACTCTTCCGGCCGTGCACAAAAAAAGAGAATCTCGAAAAGGGAAGGCGTAAGCCTGTGATATTCCACCCCTACAGAGAGGGAAGCCGACGCCTGGGGATCAAGATCACAGATAAGCACCTTGTGCCCCTCGTGTGCCATTGCCGCAGCGAGGTTGACGGCCGTCGTCGTTTTCCCTGTGCCTCCCTTGTTGTTGATTATCGATACTATCATTTTTCAGGCCTTCCCATCTCTGGTGTTTAAAGGTCAAAGAGCCGCTTTCACTCTGTTCTTATCTTGAGCACTTCCTCAAGGTTCATGATAGAAACCAGCTCCCTGGGTTTCTTATATATGGAGGTAAACAATGAACCGGCAACTCCCTTGATGTTGGAGGGAGGAGGCTCAAGAAAGGACCTGTCTATCTCGATGATGTCATGGACAATATCGACAAGAAGGCCTATCCGCTCGCCCCCTGAATCCACGATGATTATCCGGCTGGTGACGCTTCTGTGGTTTTCTTTCATTTTAAAAAGGTGGCGCAGGTTGATGACAGTGACCACCGTTCCCCTGAGGTTTATCACCCCTGATATGAAGGCGGGCGAATAATATACCCTGGTAATATCAGTATTCTTGCATATTTCCTGCACGTGCCTGATGTCAAGGCCGCACAGAATATCGCCGATCTTGAAGATGACGGCTTCAATGATCTCTTCCATAGGTAATGTCCTTAATGGCTATACTTGGCTTATCTGTCTCTGCGCCAGGGAGAGGCGGAGCCTCTCCAGCAGATGATCCCTGTCAAGCTTGATTATATATTCATCTATGCCGGCATTGAGGCCCTTCTGTGCCGCAGTCTCGCCCGCGATGGAAGTAAGGGCGATGATTGGCAGGGCGCTCGTGGCAGGATTTTTCCTGACTGCCTGCGCCAGTCCCAGGCCGTCAAGGTTTGGCATTTCAATGTCGGTGAGCACTCCATCCACCTGATTGTTCTCAAGCAGCTCGAGAGCCTCAAGGCCGTCTCTCGCGAGAAGCGTCATATAACCCGCGTTTTTTAAAATCGAGTCAATATGATTCAAAAAGAATTCAGAGTCTTCGGCGACAAGAATTACGGGCTGATGGCGCTCCTCAGTGCCCTGCGGCTGCGTCGAAGAGGGGCTCCTCCGGGAAGGCTGCTGCTGCGGCGTCATCGACGAAAAATCAAGGACAAGGGTGATCCTGTCAAATATATTGAATGACCCCCTTATGCCGGGCTGCCTGAAGGTCACTTCATCGATAGTCTTGTCGGTCTCGATGATATCAAGCACTTCTGACACCATGAATCCCGCATCTTTTCCCGCCAGATGAAGCACGATTATATAAAGAAAATCGGAGTCGGCCCTGAGCGCGGTGGGGAGCAGCTCTTCCAGTGAATGCAGGGAGAGGGTGCTTTCTTCATAGCGAAGGGTAGGCTTGCCCGCGGCTTTCTCGATCTTTTTCCTTGAAATCCGCTCGATTCTCGACACAAGGGGGAGAGGTATTGCAAACTGCTCATCACCTTCATTCTTGACCAGCAGAAAGGTGCTCGGTTTCTTTGCAATCACGGTTTTCTGCTTCACAAACTTCTTCTCCGCCATTTCCTTCACTTCCGCAAGGTTCATCATCCTGCAGATTCCCAGCACGTCAAGAATGAGCGATATCCTCCCCGTGCCTTCAATGGTTGCTCCCGCATAGAGCCTGCAGCCTCTCAGGTGCCTCCCCAGGGGCTTCACCACAATCTCTTCAGACTCACTGAACGAATCCACTGCCATTCCGTAGCGGAGGTCGCCTACGGTCACCACCACTATGTTGATGCTGCAGGCACAGGTGACCAGGCGGTCCAGGTTTGTTTTTCCGTTGCCGCTTTCCGCGGCTCCCGCATCATGAGGTATCCCCAGAACATCCTGGAGGCTCACAAGGGGCAAAAGTTCCCCGCGAAGCCTGAAAACCACCGCGGAGCCTATCTTCTGTATCTGCTCCGCGATCTTCCCCGGGGGAACCCTCACCAGCTCGACGATACTCACCTGGGGAATTGCGAAGCGTTCATCTTTCAGCGCGACAATCAGGGAGGGAATGATTGCCAGGGTGAGAGGGAGCTTTATTTCAAAGGTAGTTCCCCTGTTCTTTTCCGTATCGAGATCTATCACCCCCCCGATCCTGGAGAGATTGGAGACTACCACATCCATGCCCACGCCCCTGCCTGAGACATCGGTCACGTTATCGGCAGTTGAGAACCCGGGGAGAAAAATAAGCTTCAGCAGCTCTTTTTCTGTCATCTCGTTAATCTGGACGGCAGAGAAATGACCGCTGTGAAGGGCTTTCTGCCTTACAGTCTCTCCGTCGATGCCTGCGCCATCATCACTGATTACTATTTTCACCTGCCCGGCCTCGTGGAATGCGCTGAGCCTGATAATCCCCTTTTCAGGCTTCCCTGCTCTCATCCTCGCTTCCGGTGCTTCTATGCCATGGTCCACAGCGTTTCTCATGAGGTGGGTAAGAGGATCACCGATAGCCTCAATCACAGTCTTGTCAAGCTCTACATCTTCCCCTTCAATGGCAAGCTCCACCTCTTTCCCAAGGTCCTTTGCAAGGTCCCTCACCAGACGGTTGAACTTGGAAAAGATCACTTCAATAGGCTGCATCCTTGTGGACATGATTGTCTCCTGGACCTCTGAGGTGATGAGGTTCAGTCGCTGAAAAGTTGTCTCTATCCCTCTTTTATCCCAGGTCCTTATGTTCTGCAGGAGCTGGTTTCTTGTGAGCACAAGCTCCCCCGCGAGGCTCATGAGGGTGTCCAGGGATTTGAGCTTTACCTTGATGGTGTCCTTGGAAAGGGCTGCAATTTGTTTATTGATGGAGTGTTCCTTCAGATGGAGATCCTCTGCGATTTCCGGCTCCTTTTCCCGTGGGGGACTCATTGGCGGGGAGGTGAGCATCTCATCAGATTCTGCCCTCAGGGAGCTTTGCTTCATCCTCTCGGATTCAGGCTTTTCCGGAAGAACAGGGGCCGCCTCTTCCATTTTTTCCTTTGCCCCGCTGTCGCGAGGCTCCTCATGCTCCGGGTCATAGATGACATGGAGGCGCTCAGGGAGGATCATCAGCACTGCCAGCAGGAGATCGGGTTCAAGAAGGTGGGTCCCCACTACAAAGAGGCGATCCTCTTCAGGGGCGGCGGGGTCAGCTTTTTCTGCGCTCCTCACCTCAAGTGTGTCTATCAGAGACATGCCATTCTTTTCCAGTCCTTCCAGAAGCTCCGCGGCAGTCATCCCCTTATCTTCCATATCCTTCTGCACGTCATATTCTATCATATAGATGAAAAGGCTCTCATTTCTCGCTTTCCGGGCCTTTTCGGGAGCGATGGTGAATATTTTTTTCCCGGAGGGGAGCTTCACTTCAAGCGCTTTTCGCTTTTCATCGCCATCTTTTCCCTCTTTTGACAGGATCACGATGTTTTTGAGAGCTTCGAGCTCTCTGGATATGTCAAAATACTCTGATTCATCAATAGTGGTAATCATCTTTGTGAGGAGATCCTTTGAATCGAGGAGGAGCGAAATGAGATCCTGGGAAGGCGACATTTCTCTGTTCCTGATCCTGCCCAGCACGTTCTCCATAGCATGGGAAAGCTCTTTCACCTTCACAAACCCGAGGAATCCTGAGCTCCCCTTGATGGAGTGGACGGCCCTGAATATCCTGTTTATCAGCTCATCATCGTATGATTCCGGAGAGATCTCAAGGAGTATGAGATCCTTTTCAAGCGATTCAAGATAATCCCTGGTCTCTTCAATGAAAAGCCTGGAATATTCGGCATTTCCTGATGAATCCATGGTGCGGGCTCTCTTTTTGTGATGTACAGGTATATTACACTTCGTGAAGATGGCTGAAAATCCTTTTCCCTGCTCATCTTAAATGATTTGACCATATTCTATCCTTACTTCATGGCAGTTTCCCGGAGCCTCGTGTCCAGAAAAGAATGAATGAGACCTCTGCATCTTTTCCCTCATTTATTACGGAACCTTAATATTCCTGTTACAGCATCTTAACAATAAAGGGACTCCCCGGCCATATATTTGTAACATCTTCCCCTTATAATAGATATAAAGAGTAAGCGGGGGGGGGGCGCACAATGGACACGATAAACAAGATTTTTTCAGGGTTCACAGGGTTCTTTGGCGAGGTCGGCACAGGGGGAACAGGGAAAGAGAAAGAAGTACCGGAAATCACCGGGCAGCCTCCCATGCAGGCAGCAGATACCTCGTCACTTTCCGAGGAGGCCAGGATGCTCCAGGACGAGAAAGTATCAAAGTCCTCAGAAAAGAAGGCGAGCACCCCTGAAGAGAGAAGAAACTCCGCCCTGGACTCCGCACAGAATATGATTGCCTCCACGCCTGGTTTTTCCGGCTACGATGCCACGATTGATTCCATGAGAAAGTCAGGAAAGCTCTCCTGTGAGAGCGGCATGAAAAATATCGCGCAGTATGACTCCCTGAAAGACATCATCCAGGTCAGCACGGAAAAAGGGAGCCTCGACAGGGATTTTGACGCTGAAGCGGCAAAGATCAGATCATCCATACTCTCGCCTGAGCAGAAGGCCGATAAGCTCCGCAAGCTCGAGCTCTCAAAATTCGACAGGGATCTTCTCCTTGCCGGCTCCCTTGTCCATGAGGGCGACCACAAGAAAGAATCGGTATCCCTCAACAGGAAAAAGGACGAGCTGAAGGCCTACACTTCAGAGGTGAACTTCTACGCCAGGCAGCTGGAGGGCTGCAAGGCGAAAGAGGGTGATTCACCGGAGGTGCAGAAGGAAAAAGAGGCGAAGAGAAATATCATCAAGAGCGCAATAAATTCAGCAATCACTGATGCCCGGACAAAGGAAGGCGTGAATCTCGGCGTATCGGTCCCTTAAAGGAGTTTTCCGTGGCGCAGCCCTCTGATTTTGTGACAGATATCCTGCAATGGATCCTGCTTTCAATGGCCCTGGGCTTTCCCATGGTGATATTTTTCCTGGAGGAAAAGCCCCTTGTATGGGGGCTCATACTTGGCGACGGGGTCGCTCTGGCCTTGATAATAAGCGCATACAGGCACTCATGGAAGCCTTTATGGCTGGTCCTCTCGGCTGTTCTCTGCTTTATCTCCATCTCTTCCGCGTACATATCAGTGAAATACCTTGCCAGGCGGCAGGGAGCGGCGGGGGCGGCCGCCTATACGCTGGTATCGGCGCTCCTGGGATGTGTATTTTACCGCTCTTACCTATGCCGCGTCACTGATGAGATCATCCCCGCCATTGTCTATTTCTGCCTCTTTCTCTTCTGGAGCACCCTGCTTCTCATTGAAAAGGATCTGAAAGTGTTTTCAAAAATAAAGCCTTACCAGGCGCTGCTTGCCTTCCTCGGGATTTTCGCGCTGTGGGCCGCTTTCTCGTTCTTCCGCGCGTAAAAGGAGGGCCATCGCTTAAGGCTCTGCCAATGAGCGGCCGAGGGAATTGATGAAGGCGCCTGCCTGTTCCTTCACCTTTCGGTAATCACCGTCCTCTTCTCCGAAGTGAATGCTTATGGAAGGGATACCCTCGCTCTCAAGAGCTTTCTGAAGATGTGGATCATCACCGGGGGCATGCTTGCAGGAGGCTGGGGTAATGAACAGCAGGGCCCTCGCATCATAAAGCATTACCTGTTCCGTGAGGTAAGCGCACCTTGCGGCAATGCCATCTTTTCCCTGACTGGCTGTGCAGCATAGGTGAAGAAGGCACTCTGCAATGAATTCCAGAGGATCATCTTCACGAGAGTGAGAGGGCTTCTTCTGCAGGAGCCCCGGGAAAAGATCGCACGCCACAATGGTGCATCCCTCTTCTTCGATAGCCCTCAGCAGGTCCACAGGGGTCACCGCGCACGACGGTGAGACAATGGTGAAAGGAGCACTTTCATAGGCCTGCTTCTCCCGTTTCATGGCCCCCCTGAAATACTCCTGCGCGAGCTTCATATGGTGAGCCGGATGGAGCAGAAGGGCGCTTCTTTCCATGGAGCAGTATTCATCAAGGGGAATCTTCCAGGGAGCGGCTGAGCGGGCTTTTCCGAGGCTTTCCAGCAGCTCTCTTTGAGTACCTGTGAGAGCAATAGCTTCACGGAGCTTATCATAATAGGGCTCATCAGGCTTATGGCCCAGCATGAGGGCTGCCAGGGCAAGAAGCTCATCCCTGAGTGAGGCAATAGCGGCTTCAGGGCTCAAGTCAAGGGGGATCTGGAGGCGTCTCACCCACAAGCCAGTGGTGATGCTGTCCCACATCCCGGAGAGCTCCCCGGCTTCGTCGCAGAAGGAAGGAAAAAAGATGCCGCTGAGAGGCGGCAGGGTGTCCTGCCTGGCTGATGCCATGAAGTCCTGCAGAGATCGGCATCCGCCTTTCAAGCCCACGGAAAGGCCTCCGGCGGCATAGACGAGCTCGCGGGGAGCGCAGCTTGGAAAATATCCCACAACAGGCGCGCCCTGGTGCCCATAGCTCCATGCCCTCACGGCGACAAGCCCGCTGCCTTCACAGACATTCTTCAAGGTCGCGGCAATGACGGCCGCATCATCGGCTGACACAGGTTTATTCCCCGCTGTTGAAAATATTCCTTATGTATTCATTTTACGCAAAAAGGGAGCCCTGAGTCAAGTTCTGCTGAAGGGGATTCACCACCCTGCTCTCTGACACTGAAATTAAACGATGAAGTGCCTATCGTCTAGGCGGCTCCCCGGGGAGAAGAGGGTCGGGGCCATCCGGTGAGCCGCTCCAGATGTGGGCTGCCTCGCGGCAGCCGCCGTCACAACGCCCCATCTCCTGGCAGGGAGAGCACTCCCTGGGGAGATAATCTTTCAGGGCGAATTTCCTCCAGTAAGGGTGATCCTTTACCTTCTCCACCTCATGGATGTGATGAAGCCTCACCGGCGAGTGGTTGCATACCCGCACATAGCCCGAGGGATCGATGGCAAAAAAATCCAGGGCCGCCGAGCACTGCGTGCCCACTTTCAGGTGGGTGTGCCTGCCCTCGTCTACCAGGCAGAGCGGGAGCTCCGTTCCCACGTTCCCGCGGCGATTGGCCGTCCTGAGGACGCCTTCGGCCACCTCCAGCATCTCTGCCACTCCCTCCCTGTCAAGCATCAGCTCCCCGGCGTTGGTTATTCCCCTGCCTCCCGGCATGAACCTGTTGAGGAGCACCGAGTCGGCGCCTGCCAGGAGGCTCTCCGCCATGGTCTCATAAAGCTCGTGGAGGTTCTTTCTTGTCACGGTGATCCCTACGTGGGTCTCAATGCCCATCTCCTTCGCCCTGGTGAACCACTTCAGGATGTGCGTTGAATCGCTTGCCCTGGTGTGATCGGTGAAGGTGGTAAGGCCCGGCATGCTCATCCCCAGGTGAATTTTATGCCTGGCGCATATCTCCAGGATCTTTTCGCTCATTATCTTCCCGTTGCTGAGAAGATGGACGGAAAGGGGAAGCTTCTTCGTGACAAGGCCTTCGCCTTCCGTCTCGATAAGCTCTGCCTCAAGGGATGCGGCGAAGGTGAGGAGCTCTTCGATGCCCTCCTTGAGCAGAGGCTCTCCGCCCGTGAAGGCAACGGATGAGATGCCCATTACGATGAGCTTCTCAATGATGGCTTTCCATTCATTGATGGTGAGCTCGGGCCTCTCGTCAAAATCCCCCCGCGGGGAAAACCAGGGGCACGAGCAGAAAAGGCACCCGTGGTTGCAGCGATAGGTCATCTCCAGCACTGCCGTGGCAGGGAGAAAGGAAGGGGCAAGGCAGCTTGTGACAGGCCCTGTGTCCATCCACTCTCTTTACACGGCGCCCCGGTTTTTCCTGCAGGCATCCCCTGGAGAAAGACTATGGAAAATCAGCATCCCAGGCCTCATGGACTCTTATCCTGCCTGCCTCGATAATACAGAGCTTTTCATCAGAACGAATATTAGTGAGGGCTTTCAGATATTGTCTCACAAGCTGTTCTATGAATGAAATGCCTGAATTCTTTGGCTGGCGGAAAACGGCTATTCCGCTTGATTGATTAGGCGGAAAGCGTGTCACGTCAGCGAAATCAAGGTCCATTGTCACAAGACAGCGGCTTTCTGCACAGCATTTCCTGAAAAGATCCCTGTCAGAGCATCCCGCAATTCCTTGATCATGGACTGTCTGAACATCATATCCTTCTGACTGAAAGATATTCTTGACCCGGGTCCCAAAATTCTCATCAAGCTTGAACTTCATCCCGCAGCCTCTAGAGGAAAATCAATATAGCGCTGCCGGGACATCTCTGCCCCATAGGCGATTGCAGCCCGAATGTCCTCTTCTTTGAGGTGAGGATATTCTTTCAGGACATCCTCAATGCTCATGCCATCGGCGAGGTAATCAAGAATGAGTGACACCCATATTCGAGTGCCGCGGATGCAGGGTTTTCCAAAACATATTTGAGGATCTATTGCAATCCTCTGAAGAAGGTCTTTCATATTCTACTCCCCCGGCATTAATTATGAATGTTCTCTGACTTCTCATCTACAATTATACCATAAATATCCTGTTCCAGGTTGGAAGAAATCCTTTTCTCCTCCATCGAAACTCTTTCTCAAAGAGTGAGGTGATTTTATGGCCGACATAGAGGTTCTCAGGGAAATGGACGGGTAGATCAGAAAACGGCCCGGAAAGCGGCACCCTTCCTGGTAAAGGCCGAGATTCTTCTCTCTTCTCTGCACGAAGAAGAGCACAGGCTCATAGCCTGAAAATACCAGTCACTCACGAGTAGTGTGAGCGAGCGGGTTGCATGGCTTGTCATGGGGCTTGTGGAGGTTGCAGCAATGCTCTCTGAGATGTCATCGGCATCGCGGGAGCGCCGCGCCCGTTAACTCTGCTCCACGGTGGCCCCGCAGTCGCCGCAGAATTTCGATTTGGGCGGGAGCTTTACGCCGCACTGTTTGCAGAAGCTTTCCCCCGCTGAGAGCTTGATCCCGCACTGGGGGCAGAACTTTTTCCCGAGGGTGGCGGCGCCGCACTCGGGGCATTTTTCCGCCACTTCCTTGCCTTTCTCGCTCATCCTCTTGTTCTCTTCAAGGAAAAGATCATTGGAGACCTGGGTTCTCACGTGCTCGGCTCTTATGGATGTCTCTTCTTCCTCTGCAACTGGGGCGCACTGCTTGCACATATCCTTGTGGGTATTCCAGCAGACTTTCTCGCATGTCCAGTCGCCGCAGCGCCGGCACTTCTTGAAAAGGGGCTTCACTTCATCGATGGCCTGCTTCAGGGCCGCGTCATGCTGGGGGCCGCCCACGGCGCGCTGCACCTCGTAGGCAGTGTGCCCCACGTTACCGAGGGCGCCGCCCAGGAAGCTCGAGGCGCCTCTCAGGAGGCTTCCCACGACGCCGATGGTGTTGGGCCGGAAGGTGGACATGTAGCCGTCACCGCAGCGCTCGCAGTTGAATTTGAACTGAAAGCCCATGTCAGTAGAAAGATCCTGGTAATTATCAGTAAACTCTATTGCTCCCATAAGAACCTCCATAAACTGGAAACCTGGGGACTCTCTCCTGTTTTGAACAGCGCCCTCAGGACCGTCAATCCTCAATTGTGTAACTATGGTAAATATACGGCAGCGGCCTGCCCCCTGCGGTGGGCCTTACTTTTTCAGCAGGTAGCCCAGGCTTTCGTCCTCCGGAGGTCCGGGTGCCGGGCTCTCCTGGACCGGCGCTGTTTCAGGCTCATAGTCGGCGATGCCTTCGGTGGGCACTGATACTGAGGGAAGGGCGAACCCGACGGGTTCCTGGGCGCCTCCTCAGCCAAAAGCCTCTTTCAGCTTCTTTTCTTCAATGCCCATAAATCTGTCATAGAGGCCGTGACGCTCGAGCATCGCCGCCGTCTCCTTCGCAAGGCCCCCTGACATTGCCAGGATGTTGGGGAAGGAGCCGTCGATGGTCTTCATCGGCGAGATCAGCTTCCCGTCATTCGTGGCCGATTCGCCGCCGCCGAGGGGCCCCTGCATCTTCTGGCACTTGAGCATATTGAGAAGCCAGGCAAGGCCGTAATTCCCCGTCACCTGCTCCCTGTCCGAGAACTCCTGGAGCATCGGGAAGACGCCGTAGATGGCAAAGACATTGTTGTGCTCCGGTTCGAGGGTGCCTATGCCCTCTATGCCGCAGGCAGAGTAATAGCCGTTTCCGCCGGGCTCATTGGTGGACGAGGCGAAGCCTGGATAATGGCGCTCGGCGGCATTCTGGGAGCGGATCTCCTCGCGGATCCTGAAGAGCTTCTTGAAGGGCTCCAGGTCGCGCGTCGGCAGGAAGAGATGGGCCCATGACTCGTGAGAAGAGCCTGCCCATGCCTGCCAGGTGGTGCCCCACTTGGTATCCACCTTTTTCAGCTTGTAGCTGTCCCAAATCTTCTGCTCCGCGCCCTCGGGGAGGCCCTTGCCGAAGAGGGCCACGTAAAGAAGCAGCATGTGGCCTTCATGAATGCCGTCAAGATAATTGCACTTGCCCGGCGCGAGCTCATAGGCCGAGTCCGCAGACTTGGGATCGACGACCTTGATGTCTCCCCTTACCAACCCCTTGTCGGGATCATAGAACATCTTGACGACGTTGCTTCTGAGCAGGTCATTGTAACGGCCGTAGCGGTCGGCGAGGTCAGTCATTCCCTTGTCCCTGAGGGCCTGCTCGGCATCGAGAAGAGTCCATATCCACTCGCCGTTGTCCAGGCCCGGTACCTGGCTCTCCCAGTCAGGTGTCGGCGTCATATCCTTTCCGCTCTTGAACCAGGGAACAAAGCCCCCATAGCCGGGGTTCTCCTTATTGAACTTCTCATAGCTGTCCATCTTCTTCCTGAGAATATCTGCGGCGAGCTCAGGAGCCTTCGAAGGATCATCCTTCGAGACCACCAGGGAAACTTTAGGATCGCCTGCAAGCGCTTTAATGCAGAGCCCTATATCAAGGCACTCCTTGGATGGAGCGCTCCAGTTCCTCACTTCCAGGGGTTTCCCCGTTTTCATGTCAAGCTTGATGCCGTCGAAGCTGAGGCCCGACTCTGGGTCCCTCGCTATGGCAAAATAGGGCGCCTCGGCCATGAGATAGTCTTTCGTAAAGGCTTCAGCCTTCTCGGCATTGTTCATTACTTCGTCTATTGAATAGCGGGGCGCGAACCTGTAAGGCTCGCCGAGCGTCGAGACACGCTCATCAAGACCGGGGATATCTGAGAGGGCCACGGGCAGGAGGGTGCTGAGGAGGCTCTCCTGGGTCATCTGGAGATAATTCAAGGTGGGACGTGATGCGGCAGCTCCTGCTGCCACTATCCGGCCATAATCAGGGACCCTGGACAATGACGATTGTCCGCCAATAGAAACAGCATCTCCGGGAAGTCCGCATCCCGATGCCGTCCCGTGCGGTATCGCTCCTTCCTTCCCATGGCTGGCCCCCGGCCTTTCATTCCAAAGATCTTTTCTGCCTATCGAGTCCATTGTAAGCCCTCCATTCCGGCCCCTGGTGCTTCCTATTTTATATGAATCGTAAATTCGTTATCCTGGCTCTCACAATCACAATAGCTTGTGCTGAACTGCATCGTGTCCACATCTCCCGGCTTTGTCCGGGGATTGGCCACATCGAAGAAAAAGACCGTCTTTCCGGCATCAGACCCGGGCTCATAGAATGACGTCCCATGGATCCCGTTTTCCGGGGGCAGGGAGTCAGGGAAGTTTTTGAGCACCGTTTTCTCGGCGGAAAACCCGCCGCACATGAATTCCACTCCTATGAGACCGGCCGAGCGCTCAACAGTGATCCTGCCGGTCTCTGCAGCCCTGAAAATCTTTCCCTCCTCATCAAGCTTGCCGTATGTGGCAGACCACGCCGCCACCTGGCTGTTTCCCGCCATCACACCCGAAGCCTTGAAACCTGCCTTTTCAACCATAAGTGTCCCCCCCCCACAATAATGCTATTCTATCTATACCATAAAAGCATATAAAAATCCAGAGATCAGGGGCAGAGCAGAAAGTGACGGCAGTCTCATGAAACATTGATATGAAGGCTGTCGGTGATCATGGGGCCTGAAAGGTGTCATGAAATTTACAATTTTTTAATAGTAAGGCCTCCCCCCCCTGCCGGATGTTCAGATGAGGCTCAGGAAGGCCTTATCGCATAAATCAATGGTCTTCAGGGTCATTTTGACCTTTTCACCCCTTCTGAGCCTCTGGCGGGGCATCCTGCGATGGCCTTAAAACCCATTCAATATGAGCTTTTCTGGGGGTGGTCCTTTTGCTTTTTCTCTTTCAATATGGTATCATTATTACATGGATACGTTTGAGACCCACACCATTCACTCACTGTTCCTGCCGGATGAAGAAGAGCTTCTTCACCTCAGTGATTCCTTCGCTTCAGGGGGCTACGAGGATATGCTCCTCCTCCCTGAGCCTTATGAGCTTCCGAGGGGGACAATC